>NZ_SCOH01000066.1 GCF_005503445.1 Chitinivorax sp. B
CCATGACGGTTAGTTTGATTGCCCCGATTGCGATGGAGCAAGGATTGCGCTTCGCGATTCGTGAGGGTGGTCGTACCGTTGGTGCGGGTGTTGTTGCTAAGGTTATCGAGTAAGTTTTAAAGTAAGGGCGGTATGTGTATAATGCCGCTTCTTTCGTAGGCGAGTAGCTCAATTGGCAGAGCACCGGTCTCCAAAACCGGGGGTTGGGGGTTCGAGGCCCTCCTCGCCTGCCACATGATGCCATCCGACTGTGTCGGATGGCTTTGCACGCTTCGGGCGGTCCTAGGCGTAAGATTCCGGAAACCATGGAAGTTCAAGACAGAATTAAAATTGCTGCGGCATTTGCATGTCTGGTGCTGGGTGTTGTTGGTTATTACTTGCTCGATCCGGCATTGGGTGGGTTGCGTGCACTATCTGTTGTTGTGGGTATTGTGCTGGCTGGCGGTATCTCATTGACGAGTATGCCGGGTAAGGGTTTCATTGAGTTTTCCAAAGAGTCTGTGGCTGAGGTCAAGAAGGTTGTTTGGCCAACACGCAAGGAAACAGTCCAGCTCACAATGTTGGTATTCGGATTTGTTGTGGCCTTGGCGATTTTTATGTGGATCGTTGATGGTACGCTGGCATGGCTATTTTATGATTTGTTCTTGGGGCGGGGTAAATAATGGCTAAGCGTTGGTATGTCGTTCATGCTTACTCCGGTTTTGAGAAGAGTGTTCAGCGTGCATTGCGTGAGCGAATTGATCGATCGGGAATGGCTGACATGTTTGGCCAGATCTTGGTGCCAGTTGAGGAAGTGATGGAAGTTCGTTCTGGTCGTAAGAGTGTGGCTGAGCGAAAATTTTTTCCTGGCTATGTGCTGGTTGAAATGGAAATGACTGATGAGACTTGGCATTTGGTGAAAAGTACGCCCAAAGTGACAGGTTTTGTTGGTGGTTCGGGTATGAAGCCAACACCAATTACGCAGAAAGAAGTTGATGCGTTGATGCAGCAGATGCAAGAGGGTGTTGAGAAGCCTAAGCCGAAAATTCAATTTGAGATTGGTCAGTCTGTGCGTGTGACTGAGGGGCCATTTACGGACTTTAACGGTACTGTGGAGCACGTTGATTACGATAAGAATAAGCTCCGCGTATCTGTTGCAATTTTCGGTCGCCCAACGCCGGTTGAACTTGAGTTTAGTCAGGTCGAAAAACTTTGATCTGATATTGTGTGGACTGCCGTCTTGTTTGATTGGCGGTGCATTCCAACGGGGAGCAGAATTTGGATTCTGCGTTTAACCCACAACTAGGAGTAAATCCGTGGCTAAGAAAATTATCGGCTACATCAAGCTGCAGGTCCCTGCGGGTAAGGCGAATCCATCGCCTCCTATTGGTCCGGCATTGGGTCAGCGTGGTTTGAACATCATGGAGTTCTGCAAGGCGTTTAATGCGCAGACCCAAGGTGTGGAGCCTGGTCTTCCAATTCCTGTCGTTATCACGGCGTTTGCGGATAAGAGTTTTACTTTTATCATGAAGACTCCGCCTGCGACCATTCTGATCAAGAAGGCTGCGGGTGTGCAAAAAGGTAGCTCTAAACCACATACCGATAAGGTCGGTAAGTTGAATCGTGCTCAGCTCGAAGAGATTGCCAAAACAAAACAGCCTGACTTGACAGCTGCTGATGTGGATGCGGCAGTTCGCACTATTGCTGGTTCTGCGCGCAGTATGGGTATCGAAGTGGAGGGCGTGTAAATGGCTAAAATATCCAAGCGCGCTCAAGTGCTAAAGGCAAAGGTTGATCGTAATAAGTTTTATGCGATTGATGAAGCTCTGGCTTTGGCAAAGGAGACTGCTACTGCAAAGTTTGATGAGTCGATCGATGTTGCAGTAAATCTGGGTGTCGACGCTCGTAAATCTGATCAGGTTGTGCGTGGTTCCGTTGTTCTGCCCCGAGGTACGGGTAAATCTGTTCGGGTCGCTGTTTTCTGCCAAGGCGCTGCTGTTGAGGCTGCTAAGGCTGCTGGTGCTGATATCGTTGGTTTCGATGACTTGGCTGATCAGATCAAGGGTGGCATGATGGACTTTGATGTGGTTATTGCTAGTCCCGATGCAATGCGTGTTGTTGGCCAGTTGGGTCAAATTCTCGGGCCGCGCGGTTTGATGCCGAACCCAAAGGTTGGTACAGTTACACCGAACGTTGCAGAGGCAGTAAAAAATGCCAAGGCCGGTCAGGTTCAATATCGTACCGACAAGGCAGGTATCGTAATGTGTACTATTGGCCGTGCTTCGTTTGAAGTCGGTGCGCTGCGTGAAAATTTCAATGCATTGGTTGACGCGCTGCAGAAAGCTAAGCCAGCTAGTTCGAAAGGTATATATCTACGTAAGATTGCCGTGTCCAGCACAATGGGCATCGGGGTTCGCGTTGATGCTGCTAGTTTGGTTGCATAAGGATTAAATTTGGCGTGATATAGCGGAGCTATATCGCGCCTTTTGACTTTGGGCTGTCTCTGGCTATGTTGAGACAGATTGTCAAAGACCGTAGGAGTCGAAAGACTTAATTGAGTATTACTTGTCCTACGCAGACGGTGTACCCGAAAGCAGGCTTCAGTTAAGCCACGAAATAGTTCGTGGTGTCAGATGATGTTCTCCTGATCAGGTCGCCGTATCTAGAGCGCGGAAGGTTGATTTCAACCATCCGATTTTAACTGTAGGAGGTGGACCTTGAGTCTCAATCTTGAAGATAAAAAGGCGGTCGTAGCTGAAGTGTCGGCGGTTGTTGCCAATGCTCAGACTATCGTTATCGCTGAATATCGGGGCATCGAGGTTAGCAGCATGACCAAGTTACGTGCTAAGGCGCGTGAGCAGGGCGTTTATCTGCGTGTATTGAAGAACACGTTGGCACGTCGTGCGGTTGCGGAGACCTCGTTCGCTGGCTTGGCTGACCAAATGGTCGGCCCGTTGGTGTATGGCATTTCCGAAGACCCGGTTGCTGCAGCCAAGGTGTTACACGATTTTGCGAAGACTGATGACAAAATCGTCGTCAAGGCAGGAGCTTATGACGGCAAGGTAATGTCGTCCGCTGAGGTGGCTGCGTTGGCTTCGATTCCGAGCCGAGAAGAGCTGCTATCCAAGCTGCTCTTCGTTATGCAGGCACCGGTTTCCGGTTTCGCGCGCGCGATGGCCGCATTGGCCGAGAAAAAGCAAGCAGAAGCTGCTTAATCGCATATCTTTTAAAGAACAAAGTTTCAGGAGTTTTAACAAATGGCAATTACTAAAGACGATATCCTCGAAGCCGTTGGCGCGATGTCTGTTATGGAGCTGAACGAGCTGGTTAAGTCGTTCGAAGAAAAATTTGGTGTTTCTGCAGCGGCTGTTGCTGTTGCTGGTCCTGCTACGGCAGCTGCTGCAGTAGAAGAGAAGACCGAATTTGATGTTGTATTGACAGGTGCAGGTGATAACAAAGTTGGCGTGATTAAAGTTGTTCGTGCAGTTACAGGTCTGGGCTTGAAAGAAGCCAAGGATCTGGTTGACGGCGCACCTAAGACTGTCAAGGAAGGTGCTAATAAGGCAGATGCTGAATCGATCAAGAAGCAACTGGAAGAAGCCGGCGCTAAGGTCGAAATCAAGTAATTGTCTTGATTGTATGGCAAGGCTGGCGCCTTTAGGCGCCGGCCTGTCGTCGTTTGTAGAGCATAAAAGTCAATGGGCTCATTCTAGCCTGTTTGCTTTTGTGTTTTAGCGCACCCAACTCGATGGAGTTACCTAATGAGCTATTCGTTCACCGAGAAAAAACGCATTCGTAAGAGTTTCGCGAAGCGGGAAAATGTGTTGGAGGTACCTTACCTTCTCGCGACGCAGATCGAGTCCTACGCGCAATTCTTACAGACGGGCGTTCCGGTTGAAGCACGTAAAAACGTGGGCTTGCAAGCCGCATTCCAGTCCGTGTTTCCGATCGCTAGTCACTCGGGCAATGCTCGTTTGGACTTTGTGCATTATCTGATGGGCGATCCGGTTTTTGATGTGCCGGAATGTCAACAACGTGGTATTACATTTGCAGCGCCACTGCGCGCCAAGGTCCGTTTAACTATCCTTGATCGTGATACTCAGAAAGTTAAGGAAGTCAAAGAGCAAGAAGTCTATATGGGTGAAATCCCATTGATGACGACTACAGGTTCATTCGTTATCAACGGCACTGAGCGTGTTATTGTCTCTCAGCTACATCGTTCGCCCGGTGTGTTCTTTGAGCATGATCGTGGTAAGACACATAGTTCCGGTAAGTTGCTGTTTTCAGCGAGAATTATTCCTTATCGTGGCTCTTGGCTTGATTTTGAGTTTGATCCAAAGGACTATCTCTATTTCCGTATCGACCGTCGCCGCAAGATGCCAGTGAGCATTTTGCTCAAGGCGCTAGGCTATGCACCAGAACAGATTCTGGCTGAGTTCTTCCAATTCGATACTTTCCATCTTGGTAACGGTGTTGAGCTGGAATTAGTACCAGAGCGCTTGAAAGGTGAGATTGCCAGGTTCGATATTGTAACCAGTGATGGCAAAACGATTGCGCAGAAGGACAAGCGCATTACTGCCAAGCATATTCGCGATATTCAAACATCAGGATTGACTCGCATTTTGGTTCCACATGACTTCATGGTTGGCCGAGTGCTGGCTAAGAATATTGTCAATGCGGATACTGGTGAATTGATTGCGCGTGCAAATGACGAGATCACGGAAGACTTGTTGATTAAGTTTGATCGTGCCGGCGTGAAGCAAGTGCAGGTGATTTACACCAATGATTTGGATGTGGGTGCTTATATCTCGCAAACGCTACGCACTGACGAGACTGTTGATCAAAATCAGGCCCGTGTTGCTATTTATCGAATGATGCGCCCAGGTGAGCCTCCAACTGAGGAAGCAGTTGAAGCGTTGTTCCAAGGCTTGTTCTTCAGCGAAGACCGCTATGATTTGTCTGCTGTTGGGCGAATGAAATTCAATCGGCGTATTGGCCGTGACGAGTTACTGGGCTCAGGTACCTTGTCTAATGATGACATTGTAGCGGTAATCAAGATTTTGGTTGAGCTACGTAATGGCCGCGGTGAAATCGACGACATTGATCATTTGGGTAACCGTCGTGTGCGTTCCGTTGGTGAATTGGCTGAGAACCAATTCCGTGCTGGTTTGGTTCGGGTTGAGCGTGCAGTCAAGGAGCGTTTGTCTCAAGCTGAATCAGACAATTTAATGCCACATGATTTGATCAATGCAAAACCTGTTTCTGCTGCAATTAAAGAGTTCTTTGGATCCAGTCAGCTGTCGCAGTTTATGGATCAAACCAACCCATTGTCTGAAATTACCCATAAGCGGCGTGTTTCAGCGCTCGGGCCGGGTGGCTTGACGCGTGAGCGTGCTGGTTTTGAGGTCCGTGACGTACATCCAACACACTACGGTCGTGTATGCCCGATCGAAACGCCTGAAGGTCCGAATATCGGTCTGATCAACTCCTTGGCAATTTACGCTCGTACAAATGAATATGGTTTCTTGGAAACACCATATCGTAAGGTGATTGATAGCAAGGTGACCGACCAGATCGAATACCTGTCCGCTATTGAAGAAGGCCGTTATGTCGTTGCACAGGCGAACGCGACTCTGGATGAACAGGGGCAACTGATCGATGAGTTGGTGACTTGTCGCCATCGTGGCGAGACAACAGTCTCGACGCCGGATCGTATCCAATATATGGATATTGCGCCCTCACAGATCGTTTCGGTTGCGGCATCGTTGATTCCATTTTTGGAGCATGACGATGCGAACCGTGCATTGATGGGTGCCAACATGCAACGTCAAGCAGTACCTTGTTTGCGTGCGGAAAAACCTTTCGTAGGTACTGGCATTGAGCGTACATGTGCGGTTGATTCTGGTACTGCGGTAAAGGCATTGCGTGGTGGCTTAGTTGACTATGTTGATGCTAACCGTGTGGTGATTCGTGTTAATGACGATGAAACCAGCGCTGGCGAGGTTGGGGTGGATATCTATAACCTTACCAAGTACACCCGCAGCAATCAGAATACCAATATTAACCAGCGCCCTATCGTTAAGGTAGGTGATCGTCTGTCTAAGAATGACGTGATTGCAGATGGTGCGTCGACCGATTTGGGTGAACTGGCACTCGGTCAAAACATGTTTGTGGCGTTTATGCCATGGAATGGTTACAACTTTGAAGATTCAATTCTGATTTCTGAGCGGGTTGTCGCGGAAGACCGTTACACCTCGATTCATATTGAGGAGTTGTCGGTTGTGGCGCGTGATACCAAGCTGGGGCCGGAAGAAATAACACGTGATATCTCTAATTTGAGTGAACGTATGTTGGGTCGCTTGGACGAAGCAGGTATTGTCTATATTGGTGCAGAGGTTGAAGCAGGCGATGTTTTGGTGGGTAAGGTAACGCCAAAGGGCGAAACTCAACTGACGCCAGAAGAAAAGCTGTTGCGAGCCATCTTCGGTGAAAAAGCATCTGACGTAAAAGACACTTCGCTGCGTGTGCCAACTGGTATGAGCGGTACTGTTATTGACGTTCAAGTCTTTACCCGTGAGGGTATTGAGCGTGATTCACGTGCGCAGCAGATCATTGATGATCATCTGAAACGTTATAAAAAAGATTTGGCAGATCAATTCCGAATCGTTGAAAACGATGCATTCGATCGTATCGAGAAGATGATTCTGGGGAAAGTCGTCAACGGTGGACCTAAGCGTATTGCTAAAGGGACTGAGCTGACAAAGGACTATCTGGACTCCATCCCGCGCCATGATTGGTTTGATATTCGTTTGTCTGATGAAGATGGAGCCCGCCAACTGGAGTTGGCAAAGGCAAGTCTGGATCAGTTGCGTCTTGATTTTGATGAACGCTTTGAAGAGAAGCGTAAGAAACTGACTCAAGGCGATGAACTTCCACCTGGCGTTCAAAAGATGGTCAAGGTGTACTTGGCGGTGAAGCGTCGTCTACAGCCAGGTGACAAGATGGCGGGGCGTCACGGTAACAAAGGTGTGGTATCGAAGATTGTTCCGGTTGAAGATATGCCATATATGGCTGACGGCACACCGATGGATATCGTATTGAACCCATTGGGCGTACCGTCACGGATGAATATTGGGCAGATTCTTGAAGTTCATCTGGGTTGGGCAGCTAAGGGACTTGGAAACAAGATCAATAAGATGCTGAAAGACCAGCGCGGATTGCAAGTTGCAGAAATGCGTAACTTCTTGGAGCAAGTCTATAACACATCAGGCCAAAAGGAAGATCTAGCCAGTTTTACCGATGATGAAGTCATTGAGCTTGCGCGTAATCTGTCTCGAGGCGTGCCGTTTGCTACGCCAGTATTTGACGGGGCTAAAGAAGCGGAGATCAAGATGATGTTGAAACTTGCGGATCTTCCGGCATCTGGCCAGATCGAACTACACGACGGCCGGACTGGCGAGGCATTTGATCGTAAGGTCACCGTTGGCTATATGCATGTATTGAAGCTGCATCACTTGGTTGACGATAAGATGCATGCCCGTTCAACAGGCCCATATTCACTGGTTACCCAGCAGCCATTGGGTGGTAAAGCCCAGTTTGGTGGTCAACGCTTCGGTGAGATGGAAGTGTGGGCACTGGAAGCTTATGGCGCGTCTTATACGTTGCAGGAAATGTTGACTGTGAAGTCTGATGATGTGACTGGCCGTACTAAAGTTTACGAAAACATCGTCAAGGGTGAGCATAAGATTGATGCTGGCATGCCGGAATCCTTTAATGTGTTGGTGAAGGAAATCCGTTCGCTGGGTATCGATATCGATCTCGAGCGCTATTAAGACTAAGGAATGTAGGGCGGCATATGCCGCCCCAAGGCAATCTCAGGAGTAATTGATGAAAGCATTGCTTGATCTGTTCAAACAGGTGACGCAGGAAGAGGAATTCGATGCAATTCGCATCGGAATTGCATCGCCGGAAAAAATCCGTTCCTGGTCTTATGGCGAAGTAAAAAAGCCGGAAACGATTAACTATCGTACTTTTAAACCCGAACGTGATGGTTTGTTTTGTGCACGTATTTTTGGCCCGATCAAGGACTATGAATGTCTGTGTGGTAAGTACAAGCGTCTGAAGCATCGCGGTGTGATCTGTGAGAAGTGTGGAGTAGAAGTTACACTTTCTAAAGTGCGTCGTGAGCGAATGGGGCATATTGAACTTGCCTCACCGGTCGCACATATTTGGTTCCTGAAGTCTCTTCCATCGCGTCTCGGCATGGTTTTGGACATGACACTTCGTGATATCGAACGTGTCTTGTATTTTGAAGCTTATGTCGTTACAGATCCAGGAATGACGCCTTTACAGCGTGCCCAGCTGTTGACTGAAGACGACTATCTGGCCAAAGTTGAAGAGTATGGCGATGAATTCTCAGCCTCTATGGGAGCTGAGGGGGTTCGTGATTTGCTATCAACACTGAACATTGATCAGGAGATGGCACGTCTCAAGCATGAGCTTGAAAATACGGGTTCTGATGCGAAAATCAAGAAGATCGCCAAGCGTTTAAAAGTATTGGAAGCCTTCCACAAGTCTGGTATCAAACCTGACTGGATGATTATGGAAGTGTTGCCAGTATTGCCACCGGAATTGCGTCCATTGGTACCACTGGATGGCGGTCGTTTCGCTACTTCTGATCTGAACGATTTGTATCGCCGTGTTATTAATCGTAACAATCGTTTGAAGCGTTTGTTGGAATTGAAAGCGCCGGAAATCATTGTACGTAACGAAAAGCGCATGCTTCAAGAAGCGGTAGATTCGTTGTTGGATAACGGTCGGCGCGGCAAGGCGATGACTGGCGCCAACAAGCGCCCGCTGAAATCGTTGGCAGACATGATTAAAGGTAAGGGAGGGCGTTTCCGTCAAAACTTGCTGGGCAAGCGTGTTGACTACTCAGGCCGTTCTGTAATCGTTGTGGGTCCACAGCTGCGTTTACATCAGTGCGGCTTGCCGAAGAAAATGGCATTGGAATTGTTCAAGCCGTTCATTTTCCACAAGCTTGAAGTGCTGGGTCTGGCGACAACAATTAAAGCGGCAAAGCGTTTGGTTGAGCAAGAAGTTCCAGAGGTATGGGATATCTTGGAAGAGGTCATTCGTGAGCATCCAGTATTACTGAACCGTGCCCCAACTTTGCATCGCTTAGGCATCCAAGCATTTGAGCCGGTGTTGATCGAAGGTAAGGCTATTCAGCTTCATCCGTTGGTATGTGCGGCATTTAATGCCGACTTTGACGGTGACCAGATGGCGGTTCACGTTCCTCTGTCGCTTGAAGCACAGATGGAAGCTCGGACGTTGATGTTGGCATCCAACAACGTATTGTCACCTGCTAACGGTGAGCCAATCATTGTTCCATCGCAAGATATCGTTTTGGGTCTGTATTATATGACTCGCGAGCGAGTGAATGGCCCAGGCGAAGGAATGCGTTTCTCTGATACGGCAGAAGTCTATCGTGCCTATGAAACGCGTCAGGTACATTTGAGCACCAAAATCGCTGTTCGGATCCGCGAATATGATTCAATTGGTGATGGCGAATTTGTAGAAAAGTTTGTTCGCCATGAAACAACGGTTGGCCGCGCGCTGCTATCTGAAATTTTGCCGAAGGGATTGCCATTTTCTTTCATTAACAAAGCCTTGAAGAAGAAGGAGATCTCGAAGCTGATCAATGCGTCGTTCCGTCGTTGCGGTCTACGCGAAACGGTTATCTTTGCTGACCAATTGATGTACACCGGTTTTAGCTATGCTACCCGTGGTGGAATTTCGATTTGTGTCGATGACATGCAAATTCCTACTGTTAAGCACGACATCATTGCAGCCGCTGAAAAGGAAGTAAAAGAGATCGAAATGCAGTACACGTCCGGTCTCGTTACCCAAGGCGAACGCTATAACAAGGTGGTTGATATCTGGGGACGCGCTGGTGATCAAGTGGCCAAGGCGATGATGGAGCAATTGTCGAAGGAAGATGTGGTTGATCGCGAAGGCAAAACGGTACAACAAGAGTCATTTAATGCCATCTATATGATGGCGGATTCAGGGGCGCGAGGATCTGCGGCTCAGATACGTCAGTTGGCTGGCATGCGGGGCCTGATGGCTAAGCCGGATGGTTCGATTATTGAGACGCCGATTACAGCGAACTTCCGCGAAGGTTTGAACGTACTTCAATACTTTATCTCGACACACGGTGCACGTAAGGGTCTGGCTGATACAGCGTTGAAGACCGCAAACTCTGGTTATTTGACCCGTCGTTTGGTTGATGTGACACAAGACTTGGTTGTCATTGAAGATGACTGCGGTACCAAGAATGGCGTTGCATTGAAAGCAGTCGTGCAGGGCGGAGAGGTAATTGAAGCATTGCGGGAGCGCTTGTTAGGTAGAACTGCCGCAACTGATATTATCAATCCTGATTCAGACGAAACCATGTTTGAAGCAGGCACATTGCTGACAGAAGCTGTTGTTGAGCAGATTGAAGCAGCTGGTATCGACGAAGTAAAAGTTCGTACCCCATTGACGTGTGAAACTCGTTATGGTCTGTGCGCGAAATGCTATGGCCGAGATTTGGGGCGTGGCAAGTTGGTGAATGTTGGTGAAGCTGTTGGAGTGATTGCGGCTCAGTCTATTGGTGAGCCAGGTACTCAGCTGACCATGCGGACATTCCACATCGGTGGTGCAGCCTCCCGTGCTGCAGTTGCTAGCCAGATCGAAACCAAGTCTAATGGTGTGGTTCGATTCTCTAGCCAGATGCGCTATGTAACCAATGCCAAGGGTGAGCAAATTGCCATTGCTCGTTCAGGTGAGATTGTTATTACGGATGATAACGGCCGAGAACGTGAGCGCCATAAGGTTCCATATGGTGCTACGTTGTTGGTCAACGATGGGGCAATAGTCAAGGCCGGACAAGTCCTCGCAACATGGGATCCGCATACTCGTCCGATTATTACGGAATATGCGGGGCGCATCAAATTTGAAAACGTCGAAGAGGGCGTAACGGTAGCCAAGCAGATTGATGATGTTACTGGCCTGTCAACCCTTGTAGTTATTGATCCAAAACGCCGCGCAGGTTCACAGGCCAAGGGGTTGCGTCCGCAGGTCAAATTACTGGATTCGGTTGGTCAAGAAGTAAAGATTGTTGGCACTGATACATCGGTGAATATTACCTTCCAGATCGGTTGTATTATTACCGTTAAAGATGGTCAGGATGTTGGTGTAGGTGAAGTATTGGCGCGTATTCCTCAGGAATCATCGAAGACCCGAGATATTACCGGTGGTTTGCCACGTGTAGCAGAGCTTTTCGAAGCCCGGTCACCTAAGGATGCAGGTATGCTGGCAGATATTACTGGTACTGTTTCTTTTGGTAAGGATACCAAAGGTAAGCAACGCCTAGTATTGACTGATATGGATGGTGCAGCTCATGAATACCTGATTCCCAAAGAAAAGCATGTACTGGTTCACGACGGGCAGGTTGTTAACCGGGGTGAATTAATTGTGGATGGTGCGGTGGATCCACATGACATTCTCAGACTCCAGGGTATCGAGGCATTGGCTCGTTACATTGTCGAAGAGGTGCAGGAAGTCTATCGTTTGCAGGGCGTGAAGATTAACGACAAACATATTGAAGTGATCGTCCGCCAGATGCTACGTCGTGTCCACATTACTGATTCCAGTGATACCAAATTTATTACAGGTGAGCAGGTGGAACGTGCTGAAATGTTGGAAGAAAATGATGCAATGATTGCTGCTGGTAAATTACCCGCTCAGTACGAAAATGTACTGCTTGGTATTACCAAGGCATCGCTGTCAACAGATTCTTTTATCTCCGCAGCATCATTCCAGGAAACGACTCGCGTTCTGACGGAAGCAGCAATCATGGGTAAACGTGATGACCTTCGCGGCTTGAAGGAGAACGTGATCGTTGGGCGCCTTATTCCCGGAGGTACTGGTTTGGCATACCACACCAGTCGTCGAAAGCGTGCGCGAGGCGAGGATCAGTCTAACCGTGCAGATTTGATAGATGCAGCACTACATGACTAACTACTTGTAAGTAACAAGTTTTTTTTGCAACGGCAGGATGAAAGTCCTGTCGTTGCCTTATTTCAAGCCTATGATTTGACAGGGTCTTAACGGATCACATAGAATCTACGGTCTTATTGTAGTGTGGCGGCAATGTTTGTCGCCTCGTTTTTTTAGGAAAAAGCAATGCCAACCATTAATCAACTTGTTCGCAAGGGCCGCCAAAGCGTGGTTTCGAAGAGCAAGGTTCCAGCACTGGAAGCTTGCCCTCAGAAACGCGGCGTTTGCACCCGTGTTTACACCACAACACCTAAGAAGCCTAACTCTGCGCTCCGTAAGGTTTGCAAAGTTCGTTTGACCAACGGATTTGAAGTGATTTCCTACATTGGCGGTGAAGGCCACAACCTGCAAGAGCACTCGGTTGTTCTGATTCGCGGGGGGCGTGTGAAAGACTTGCCTGGTGTTCGGTATCACACGGTTCGCGGTAGCTTGGACACTGCTGGTGTTAAGGATCGTAAGCAGTCCCGTTCGAAGTATGGTGCGAAGCGTCCTAAGGCGTAACGTAGTGTGTGGCAGGTTCAGGCTAGGCGCCTGACTGTTGAGTAAGCGGTTGCTCAAATGGGTAGCCTTGAGTGGTTTTCACTCAGCTGAATAAATTTATTGAGGTTTAAAATGCCAAGACGTAGAGAAGTACCCAAACGCGAAGTTTTGCCGGATCCTAAATTTGGTAATGTTGAGCTGGCAAAGTTCATGAACGTTGTTATGCTGGATGGAAAGAAGTCTGTCGCTGAAAACATCGTTTATGGTGCGCTCGAGCAGATTGAAAAGAAATCGGGCAAGGATCCTGTTGCTGTATTCAGTCAAGCGCTGGGCAATGTAAAGCCTGTTGTAGAGGTAAAGAGCCGTCGCGTGGGTGGTGCTAACTATCAGGTGCCGGTTGAAGTTCGTCCGGCCCGTCGGATGGCATTGGCCATGCGTTGGTTGCGCGAAGCTGCTCGCAAACGTGGTGAGAAGTCAATGGCATTGCGTCTCGCTGGTGAGTTGTTAGATGCAGCGGAAGGTCGCGGTGGTGCAATGAAGAAGCGCGACGAAGTGCACCGCATGGCGGAAGCGAACAAGGCATTCTCGCATTATCGCTTCTAAGTTCTTTGATTACTGCTTAAAAGGTTTTAGCTGTGGCACGTAAAACTCCCATCGAACGCTACCGTAATATCGGTATTAGCGCTCACATTGACGCCGGTAAGACAACTACTACCGAGCGTATTTTGTTCTACACCGGTGTAAACCATAAGATCGGCGAAGTGCACGACGGCGCTGCCACCATGGACTGGATGGAGCAAGAGCAGGAGCGTGGTATTACCATTACTTCTGCTGCAACTACCACTTTCTGGAAGGGTATGGGGATGCAATTCCCCGAGCACCGCATTAACATCATTGATACTCCTGGGCACGTAGACTTCACAATTGAAGTTGAACGTTCCATGCGTGTTCTTGATGGCGCATGTATGGTTTACTGCGCGGTGGGTGGTGTACAGCCACAGTCTGAAACTGTATGGCGTCAAGCAAACAAGTATCGTGTACCTCGTCTTGCATTCGTCAATAAGATGGATCGTCAAGGTGCAAATTTCTTCCGTGTTGTTGATCAGATGAAGATGCGCCTTAAGGCAAATCCAGTACCTATTGTAATTCCGATTGGTGCGGAGGATTCGTTTGCTGGTGTTGTTGATTTGTTGAAGATGAAGGCCATCCTGTGGGATGAGGCTTCGCAGGGTATGAAGTTTGACTATGCTGATATTCCCGCCGAACTGAAATCTGTGGCAGAGGAGTGGCGTGAAAAAATGGTCGAGGCTGCGGCTGAGGCCAATGAAGAAATGATGAATAAATACTTGGAGGAAGGTACGCTTTCCGAAGAGGAGATTGTTCAAGGTTTGCGTACTCGTACGATTAACTGTGAAATTCAGCCAATGTTGTGTGGGACTGCATTCAAGAATAAGGGTGTTCAGCGCATGTTGGACGCAGTTATTGAATTGTTGCCTTCTCCTGTTGATATTCCCCCTGTTAAAGGATTGGATGAGAAGGATCGGGAAGTGGAGCGGGCGGCAGCTGACGAAGCACCGTTCTCCGCGCTGGCATTTAAGTTGATGAATGATCCTTATGTGGGTCAGTTGACATTCTTCCGCGTTTATTCTGGTGTTGTTTCATCTGGCGATACTATTTACAACTCGGTTAAGAGTAAGAAAGAGCGAGTTGGTCGCATCGTACAAATGCACGCAAATCAGCGAGAAGAAATTGAAGAGGTTCGCGCTGGTGATATCGCTGCTGCTATTGGCCTTAAAGAGGTAACAACCGGCGATACATTGTGCTCTATCGATAATGTTGTAACGCTTGAGCGCATGGAGTTCCCGGATCCAGTGATTCACGTTGCTGTTGAGCCGAAAACAAAGGCTGACCAAGAGAAGATGGGTTTGGCTTTGGGGCGTCTGGCTCGTGAGGACCCGTCATTCCGTGTGCGTACCGATGAGGAGTCTGGCCAGACAATTATTTCTGGGATGGGTGAGTTGCACCTGGAAATTATTGTTGATCGCATGAAGCGCGAGTTTGGTGTTGAGGCTAATGTTGGTGCGCCTCAGGTTGCTTACCGTGAAACAATTCGTAAGTCGATAGAGATTGAGGCTAAGCACGTTAAGCAGTCTGGTGGTAAGGGTCAATACGGTCACGTTATTTTGGTTCTGGAGCCTCAGCCAGAAGGTGGCGGTTACGAATTTGCTGACGAAATTAAGGGTGGTGTAATTCCTCGTGAATTCATTCCCTCGGTTGATAAGGGTATTCGCGATACCTTGAATAGTGGTGTATTGGCTGGCTATCCTGTGGTTGACGTCAAGGCTCGTCTGATTTTTGGTTCATACCATGATGTTGACTCCTCACAGCTGGCTTTTGAGTTGGCTGCTTCGATGGCGTTTAAAGATGGTATGCGCAAGGCAAGTCCTGTATTGCTTGAGCCAATGATGGCTGTTGAAGTTGAGACGCCAGAAGAGTATATGGGCGATATCATGGGTGACCTTTCTTCTCGTCGCGGTATCGTTCAAGGGATGGATGATAACCCCGCTGGCGGTAAGATGATCAAGGCAGAGGTGCCTCTGGCGGCGATGTTTGGTTACTCAACAACACTTCGTTCGATGTCTCAGGGACGTGCGACATACTCTATGGAGTTTAAGCACTATTCTGAAGCGCCGAAAAACGTGGCTGAAGCTGTGATTGACAGCAAGAAATAATTGAATTTGGAAGGACTATAGGAAATGGCTAAGGAAAAGTTCGAGCGGACGAAGCCGCACGTAAACGTAGGCACGATCGGTCACGTTGACCACGGCAAGACAACATTGACAGCTGCAATCACCACCATTCTGTCGAAGAAGTTCGG
>NZ_SCOH01000067.1 GCF_005503445.1 Chitinivorax sp. B
GGTTTGGCCGGGGGCTTGAACCCGTATGCCTATGTGGATGGTGATCCAATCAACTTGATCGACCCAAGTGGGTTGACGTCCGCGAAGCCGCAACCGGTCAGGCAGACCAGCTACGTCAATTCACCACTGGCCGTGCAACCCGGCAAGCAGATGTTGACTTCGATGATGGCCAACTATGAGGCCCGGCAACAACAGGATCGTCAGGTGGCACTTGATCGCTGGCAGAATGCTGCTGATTATTGGATTCAGAGGGAGCAGGAGACCGGAAGCCCGTTATATGCCGTACCGGGAATCATAGCAAGTGCATTTGCTAACCCCAACACGATTGATAGATTGACAATGGTGTTGTCAATTCGAGGATCCGCGCCGACTAAGCAGTTATTGCCAGGGGAAGGAAACGTGGCAACATACCGTGTATTAAAGGCTGCTGGTACAAAGGGTGACAACATCACTCCGCATCACATCCCGTCTGCAAACCATATGGCGCAACATGGTGTAAAACATGCGGATGGAATTTCCATTAACATGGAACAACCTTCTCCGGGAAGTGGGGGAAGACATCGTCAAACTGCTACATATGGCACAAATAGTGATGTAATCATGCCCCCACGTGATGCCTTGGCATCTGGAGTGCGAGATGCAAAACGTATCTATACGCAGGATGGGTTGTATGGTTCTTATATTCGGAAAAAGTTGCAAGAATTAATCGAGCAAAATAAGTCAGCCTTTCCGAAAATTTTTGGGAAGAATTAGTATGGATAAACTGGTCATTGAAGATGCTCTTAATGAACTTGAAAGAGTTGTATGTTCAACATGTGAAGTATCACCGGTGGACATAGATAAAGCCATTTCAAAGGTTGCTATATTCAAGCAACCGTGCAGTATTGGTAGAATGCTTTTGCTATTGCGAGACGATGCTCTTTTTGAAGAAGGAATGTTCTCATTGATCCATGCTGCAGAGGCATTTGACGATGAAACATATATTCATGAGATGTTACTTATACTGCCAGATTTACGTCAAAAAGCGCCAGCATGGGCTTCGGTTGTATTGATGAGAGTGCTTAATAACGACAATTCGCGTGCTTGTTTAACTAGGCAAACTAGGAGCTCACCTAAAGCTATAAAAGATTCTCTTATATGGCTATTAGAAGAAATTAATAAAGAAGAGCTTTCATTTTTGGCTAAAACGGTAGCACCTTTGTTAGCAGCTAAATCTTAAAGGACTCAGAAGAGCTTTGATATAGAAAATTGCCAACGGAATCGTTGGGGTCAGAGCGATTGATTTCAGCGGATAACTGCCGCCAGCTACCAATACGACCCGAACGGCAACCTGACCCTGAAGCGTGTTGGCACTGTGCAACACGCCTTCAAGTACAACAACCTGCAACAACTGACCCAGATCAATCTGGACAGCGCAGCGGGTACGCTACTGGGCCGCTACCGTTACGATGCCGACGGTAAACGCATCAGCCGCAGCGATGGCGCCGGCAGTCAGGATTACCAGTATCTGGGTGATGACATCATTGCCGGTTACCCAACTGGGCAATACCAGAATCCGCTGTGGCGCACCGTGCATGGCGGGGCCACCGATGACCCGCTGCTGCGCATTACCAATCAAGGCACCCAGACCTACCATGGCGATGGCTTGGGTAGCATCGTCGGGCTGAGCAACCATCAGGGCCTGCTACAGGCATGGCAACGCTTCGATGCCTGGGGCAATCGCCTCAACGGGCAGGGCGATATTCCGCAGTATGGTTACACCGGAAGAGAACCGGATGTGGCGGGGCTGATCTACTACCGGGCCAGATGGTATGACCCGAGTATTGGGCGCTTCACCCAGCGTGATCCGATTGGGTTGCAGGGTGGCATCAATCAGTATGGCTATGTCGGTCAAAACCCGATCAATCTGGTTGATCCGATGGGGTTGCTGGCGCAAGCGGTTCAGCCTGTGAAGCTGTCTTCCTATGTGAACAACTCGGGGCCAGTCATGGGCTCAGGTGGGCAGAGTCTCCGTGCCAATATGGAGACAATGTCTGACTGGAGCCAGCCTGCATGCGGGATTGGTGATTTATGTGCGGGGAATGATTTCCGTAATCAGGTGGGAACGCCTACGTTCCGTTTAAGGCATGATCCAAGAACCAATACCCTTCAGCCGGAGCCCAATGAAGCCCAACTTACCGCAGGCGGTGGGGAAAGTGCGGTTAGCCGGTTTTATAAGGGTATGTTGGATAATACTGCAGAGTGGGCTGCTGATGGAGTTGTATCGAGAACTGGCCCTAAAGGTGTAGATAAGTTACACCATAACGCCAACACTACAGTAAGAGATTCTTCTGGAAGGATAATTCGCCACGAAAGAATTGTGAGTGGCAATATGACACCTGCGGAGCAAGCACTAGGCTTTCCAAAAAGTACATTGGCCTCACATACGGAAGCGCGAGCAGTTACCAATGTCCCTTTAAATCAAGGTGACTCTATGACAATTACTGGGCAGCTTCCTCCTTGTAACTCATGTAAGGGTTACATGAATAAAGCAAGCTCAGAAACAGGGGCTTCTATAATTTACCAGTGGCGGGAGGATGGAAAGACTCGTCGTTGGGTAGCAAGACCAAAGAAATAGGTGACATTATGAATTATGCGTTTGATGCACATCATGCTTTTGTTCAAGAAGAAGAAGGCTATCTGATGATTGGCTTGTCTGACAGTCAAGACCATCCCAGAAATTATGTTTTACTTCAACAGGCAAGTGAGTATGACGAGCAGGATTTAGAGTTGGGGATGGGTGGGATTTATCTTGAAATAGATGATCAGTCTCAGTCAGTTTATTCAGGAATTGAAGAAATAGTAATAATGAGAGACTCCATTCGCTTTGTTTTAAATGAGAAGGGTAAGAATAAACTAAAGTTAGATGGGGAAATTGCTGTGACTATTAATCACAAAACATGTAACTATGAAGAGCTCATCAATGCATTTAGATTGATGGCTGAAAAGGATAAAATACCATTAAATAGTATTAATTAAGGCACCTCTGCACAAATCAGATTTTGACAGATTCTTCAATCTTAAGTGCTTGAATTTACTGGGCGCTGTTTTTCGATTTTTGATTCGTGCAGAGATGCCTTAGCAGCTAAATCTTAAAGGACTCAGAAGAGCTTTGATATAGAAAATTGCCAACGGAATCGTTGGGATCATAGCGATTGATTTCAGCGGATAACTGCCGCCAGCGACAAGCTGCTGGCCAGCTACCAATACGACCCGAACGGCAACCTGACGCTGAAGACCGTTGGCAATGTCAAACATGCCTTCCAGTACAACAGCCAGCAACAACTGACCCAGATCAATCTGGACAGCGCCGCGGGTACGCTACTGGGCCGCTACCGTTACGATGCCGACGGTAAACGCATCGGCCGCAGCGATGGCGCGGGCAGTCAGGATTACCAGTATCTGGGTGATGACATCATTGCCGGTTACCCAACCGGGCAATACCAAACCCCGCTGTGGCGCACCGTGCACGGTGGGGCCATCGATGACCCATTACTGAGGATCACATCCCAAGGCACCCAGACCTACCATGGCGATGGTTTGGGTAGCATCGTCGGGCTGAGCAATGCGCAAGGCCTGCTACAGGCATGGCAACAGTTCGATGCCTGGGGCAATCGCCTCAACGGGCAGGGCGACATTCCGCAGTATGGTTACACCGGAAGAGAACCGGATGTGGCCGGGCTGGTGTACTACCGTGCCAGATGGTACGACCCGAGTATTGGGCGGTTTACGCAGCGCGATCCGATTGGGTTGCAGGGTGGCATCAACCAGTATGGCTATGTGGATGCAGACCCGATCAATCTGGTTGACCCCTACGGCCTGTATGCCAGTCCATCGTCGGGTGGCTACAATGTAGCGTCTGGTTATGGTGGCACCATCAAGGGGGCGGCTGCCACCGGACGACAGGCCAGTATCGTGCTACCGCTGCCGGACATGGCGAGTGGCTCACAGCGGCTGGGTGGGGCATCGCAGTTACCTGAGCCGATCTGGTTGGCGAAGGAAATATGTAATGGTTGTGGTACTGGTGCAACATTACCAGGTGTTCCAATTGGCCTACCTCCTGCGGCGTATGCTATTCCTGTTAGGCCTGCTGCTGCTGTTAGATCTGCCAGCACCTTACAAGCAAACAAAGCTGCTGGAGACGCATTCGAACAACAAGTGTTGAATCAGACTCGGCAAACTCAAAGCAATGTTGTACAACAACTTACTGTGAAGATGCCAAGTGGAGTTAAAACGAGAATTGACATAGTTGGCAGGGATTCTAAGGGAAATATCGTATGTACCGAATGTAAAGCATCTCAAACCGCACCATTGACAAAGAATCAAAAGAAAGCTTTCCCAGAGATTAAAACGTCGGGTGCAACTGTTGTAGGAAATGGGAAGCCTGGGTATCCCGGCGGCACGGTGATCCCACCAACTGATGTAGATATAGTAAGGCCTTAGGGGGCGGTATGTCTGTTGAAGATAGCAATGTAATTGATTTAATTGGAATTAATGAGGTTGGCGAAGTTATTCTGACAATATCAGATCATTTAGAGTGGCCTGAGGAGATTGAAAATCACCATTTTCTCATACAAGAGAAAATAAATTCATATTTGGCCTTCGTTGAAGGGGGTGAAATAAATGAGTCATATCCTAATGCTGTTGGTAAGGATATTAAGATAAGACTGATTTGCAAGTTTCATCCTAATGGGCTGGCTATTGAGTTTTTGTCTAAAATTTGTGAAGTAATAAAGAATGCGGGATTTTTATTCGAATGGGAGGTTTTCGGGAGTGGTAGAAATTAGGCTTTGCTGAATCATGAACCATGAAATTCTTAGTATTGATAATCTTCCTTCGATTGAGATGGTTAAGAGGCGTTCGCAGGCTCTAGCATTATTAGACGCAATACTAATGCCTGAGTGGGAGTATCGATATTTCTCATTTAATGCTGACTGGAATGTTGATGAAAACGAATCTATGGCCTCAATGAGAGATGGGTCAGGCAATGAGTATTTCCTATTGTTTACAGGTGAAGGTGCTGTTGGTAAGGTTTTATACGAAGTTGGAGATGCCAATCCATCGATATTAATGACAAATGTCCCTAATAATTTTGCAAGTTTTAAAGGTGAGCCGGCTTTTTCGCTCGCTAATGTGAGTTATTTTTTTTGGCGGTTAGAGCGTGCATCTACTTGGATGGTATCGCCAAAAGGCTTGGGTACATATTCATTGCTCGGCTTCCTAGAAAATGACTCGAATTATTATCATGCCTGGGCACAGGATTATTATGAAAGGTGTATTGATATTGGTGCTGTAAATAAGATATTCAATACTCTATCCATTGATGATTCTGTTATTTCAATTTTGAATGATGAGCTTAGTAGCGCTGACCTTAGTGGAGATATTTTAGAGATATTTGGTAGCAATAAAGAATCGTAGGGGTCAGAGTGGTTGATTTCGGCGGATAACTGCCGCCAGCGGCTAGCTGCTGGCCAGCTATCAATACGACCCGAATGGCAACCTGACCCTGAAAACGGTCGGCAATGTCAAACACGCCTTCCAGTACAACAGCCAGCAACAACTGACCCAGATCAATCTGGACAGCGCCGCCGGCACGCTGCTGAGCCGCTACTGTTACGACGCCGACGGCCAGCGCATCGGCCGCACAGATGGCGCGGGCAGTCAGGATTACCAGTATCTGGGTGATGACATCATTGCCGGCTACCCAACCGGGCAATACCAAACCCCGCTGTGGCGCACCGTGCACGGTGGGGCCATCGATGACCCGCTGTTCCGTATTACGCCACAGGGCACTCAGACCTACCATGGCGATGGTTTGGGCAGCGATACCACTTTGTCTGATTTTGGTGGCTCAGATCGTGATTTCACTGAGGGGCTTTCGTGTGGTGCACGCGAATGCTGGCTGAACTCAGGTATTCAGCAGCTGCTGTCGATGCGTATGAAAGTCTGTTCAAGTAAGTGTAATGACGCGGCTGCTTATTGGTTGGGCAGGCCTAACAGGCTACGTAGCCGATCCATGATTTGTTGCCGTCTGACTTGATCTTGCTGGTATGTGGCCTCTGCCGCTGCCAGGTTGGTCTGGCAGTGTGGACAGGTTATTTCGGTGGGGTGTACGTATTGTAGGCAGCCACGGCACAGGGCCAGGGTGGTGGGCGGTCGGCCTTGCTCGGGTGCGCGTTTGCCTTTGTTTTTCCAGGTAAGTTCGACAATCTGGCCGCTTCGGCTGATGCTACTGACTGCTTTGCCGGTATCAATCCGTTCGGTCACCAGGTCAAAGCGGCCGACGGCAAATGAGGCTGGAGCGGCGTCCTGCAGTTTGACGATTCGCTCCCGTAGTCCTTGTTTCTGCAAATCCAGCACACGGTAATGGCAATAGGGATTGTTGCCCGGCTTGCCGAGCAGGGAATGGGAAGTCCAGGTGCAACCGCCACGACAGACATCGTTGTAATAACAGCCTCGGCAGTAACCCCACAGATCGTCTACAGAACGCAAGCGCCCAAAGTGGATGCCTTCGCTGTGATGCCAGATGTCCGACAGGGACATCTCCCGTACATTGCCACCCGAAAACCCGACAGTGGCCAGTGATGGGCAGCCCTTGACGGTGCCATCGGCTTCCAGTGCCAGTACAGTCTGGCCGGCTGCACAACCAGCCCAGTGGATGCGTTCATCACCAAAGCCGCGCCAGAGATGTTCATAGGGGCCGTAGTAACCGATATTGTTGCCGATAGTCATCAGCAGACCGTTTTCCACGCCGGTTTGATACAGTTTGGCCAGCAGTGGCATCAACTCGTTCAATTGATATGGCTGTAACAGGAGGTGGGGATTGTCGACGGCATTGCCCATGGCAACGGTCAATTGAATTTGCCATTGTTTGGCGCCCAGCTCGATGATCAGTGTCATCAAGGCAGGTAGATCCGCCATGGTGGCGGCGCCAATCTGCGTGTTGACACTGGTGGCCAAGCCGGCAACTTTGGCACGGCGTAGTGTATCGACTGCTTTGTCAAATGATCCGGGTACATTGCGGACAGCATCATGCAAGGGGGCCAGGCCATCCAGCGAGACACCAACGCCATTCAGGCCGGCATCGATGGCCGCTTGCATGCGTCTGGGATTGAGGTTGCGCCCGCCAGTCTGTACCGCACAATAGATATCATGTCGGCGGATGGCTTCGATCAGCTGTGTCCAGTCCTTGCGTAGATAGGCTTCGCCGCCGATCAGTGTGATTTCGCGGGTACCCAGGGCGGCCAGAGCATCGATGACCTCCAGACATTCTGTGGTATTGAGTTCAGATGGTCGGCGATGGCCCGCACGTGATCCACAGTGCAAGCATTTCAGGTCACAGGCCAGTGTGATTTCCCATACTACATGAACGGGTATGAATCGCTTGAAGTCCTCTTCACTTAAATAACGGGCCGGGCGTTGTGGTGACTGGGTATCAGGCATGACAGGCATCTTTCGAAAGACATCACCGGCCTCAGCATGGTGGGCCGGTGATGGGACTGGCTGTGGTGCGAGGCTATTGGCGATTGTCCAGTCGACTGATTTCAGCATTCAGTTGCTGTAGGGCGCTGGCAATCTGTTCATGTTGCGATAGTTGCAGTTCTGCCTGACTGGCCAATGCTTTCATCTGAGCCAGATCGTTGCTGCCACGGGCTTGCTGCAGTGCAGCGGCATAGAGCGGCATGGCATGATGGTGGGTTGGCTTGGTACCTGCCTCTGGCGCTCGTGGCTCGTTGTCGGGGGTGATCACGGCATGATTGACCTGTTGCCAACGGTTGCCATAGAAGTACCGATAGCTGGCATAACCACCTTGCCAATCCTGATTGAGGATGCCATGCAGGTGGAAGGTTTCGGCGAGCTGGCTGGTTGGTCCGCTGGGACTGCCGGCCAGTGACAGAATGATGTGGTGTTCGACGGCGGGATCCAATTTGGCTTTGCTGAATGTGCCCCAGACATCGGCCTTGAATTCGACAGGTGGGTTGGTGCTCTGGAAAATACTGGCCAGGCCGCTGACTCGCTTGCGCGGTGCGTCAACCAATAGGTCCAGCGTCAATACGGGGGCGCCAATACCAGGCGTGGCAATGCTGTAACGAACATGGAATAGTTCAACTGACATAACCGGCTCCTTTGCAATGTCCAAAGCTGGTGCGAAACCAGCCTTGCATGGAAGGGTATTACTTGCGTTCAAGCTTGGCGATTTCCGCTTTCAGCGAATCCAGTTCCTTGCGCAGTTGCGGTTGACCATCCAGTTGCTGTTTGGCTAGCGTGGCCAGTGCTTTCATCTGCACCCGATCGCCCGAGGCCAGTGCGCCATGGATGGGTGCCGCATACAACACCATGATCGGGGGAATCTGTTGCGAGGCGGCGTTGGCCTCCAGTGACGCTCCTTTTACATGGGAGGTGAGTTGGGTATTCAGCTTGGCCGGCACATTTTCCACTTCATACCAGATGCCATTGTCCATATAGCTGTAATTGGCAACGCCGGATTTCCAGTCGTGCTCCAGCACCAGATGCAGTTTGAAATTGACAGGCGAGTTGGCGCGTGGTCCGCCATGGTTGCCTTCTGCCGTGATAAGAATGCGGCTGTTTTGTGGTGGTACGACCGTCAGATAGGTGTAATTCCCCCAGATGTCTGAATGAACCTGAAGCGGCGGGTTGACGGCCTGCTCAATTGCTGCGGTGCCCCGTACCGTGTTTTGAGGCGGATAGACCAGCAGATTCAACACCAGCGTCTTGGCGCCGGCCAAGCCTGTGCCGATGATGTAACTGACGGGGAACAAACCTTCACTACTTGGATTGGTACCTGACATATTACCTCCAGGGTTGATGTACTAGGTTTGTTGGCGTCGTTCCGGCACGTGTACGAAACGATCCCAACAGAACCTAGGTAGGTGGCCGAATACGCTGAGCACCTAGCGTTTTTCGAGCCGCGTGATTTCCAGTTTCAATTGTTCGACCGCTTTATGTAAATCGTCATACTGTTGCAAATGTTGTTCGCCCTGTTGAAGCAAGGCTTTCATTTGACTCAGATCACCGCTGGCAATAGCTTGGTGAATGGCATTCCCATAAGGGGGCATGGTATGTGATGTGGATTTTGTCATGGCGTATATGCTGGAAATTTGATTTAAATAATAAATATCCATGTTACTGTGGTATCAAATTAGCAGGTATTTCGAGAATTTCAGGTAATTGATATTGTGTTGGTGCTTGTGTGGTGGCGTGGATAATTTGGATGTTAATTATTTCGAATGTTGTTATTTTGTATTTGACAATGATAGGAATATGTGTGAAGGGTAAAGCATGGATGAGGCCTTGCCTGATGCGATGGTCGGCAAGACGGAATAAGGCTGATGGTTAAACAGGTGAAATCATCGATACTGATTCATAAGCTGCTTGTGATTATGCTGATGGTCGATATGTTGAATATAAATGGTGAATAAAGTTTGATTTTGATATGTCAGTTTACTGCCGTAGCCAGGGTGGGGGAGATCGGGTTGTACCCGTATCAATGGTGGTGTCGGAAGTGCTGGGGAAGAATGCGCCGTGATATGACGTGCAGCCGTTTTGCTGCACGTAGGCTCAATTAGATGAGTATCAGACAGTGGTGCCGCCATCAAAGACACCGCTGGTATTGGCTTGAATGATGCCCGCCTGGTCCCATTGGGTCAGCTTCGCAACCAGCTTGTCTCGAATCGATTTGTTCATGCCTTTTTCCATTGCGGGGCGTTGGCGTGCTTCCAGCTGCACCAGCGTAAGGTTTGACCTGATGAGCTGTATGTCGGACCCGCCGCCGCCGCCGCCCTGGTTGGTCGCGGTACAATTGGGATTGGGGTGTCCAACCCAGTACCAGGTCTGCGTGGTTGCATTCCGGTGTAGCACATAATGCCAGTAGTGTGAGTAAGGTTTACCAATTTCGATCTTGAAGTGGAAATTGGTTGATACCGTACTATCTCGATTACCCATCATGGTGAGATGCCAATTGGGGGTGATTTCAGCGGTGCCGAGTGTTTCCTTCTTGCCTTCGAGTAGCATGGCGACGATTTGATAGGCATTGCCTTCGTCAATTCTGGGCGATTTACATGATTTCATCCAGCGTTTGAACAACGTGCCCGTAATGTGTACTTGCGTTGTACTTGCTGGAGCTGCCGGATTGTCCAGATCATACATGCTTGATGCTCCTGTATCTGATGGTTCGGTTGAAGATCCTGAGTATTCAATATGCCCGGACTCACAGCTCAAGCTGTGGAGGTCGAAAGTACGCCAACCGGTATGCAGGTGATGCTGCGCGGTTGAGACGAATCGAAAAGAACAGCGCTTCCGGGTGAAGAAGGGTGACAGGAGAAAAGCTGGTTCTTATCTTTATCAGTTTTATTTCAATTTTTAGATAAGCAGCAAGTCGGTTACCTCGTGCTTGATTATTCAAATGAATGGCTGTCGTTACCGGCATGCCGATAACCAGGAATGTCTTTGCCTTCAACGAATAGCATGGTCATCCCGCCAGGCCAGTATCCCGTGGTGATAAAGGTGGGGCGATCTGGATTGTATTTAAGAATGAAGTAATCTCTCCAGTACATATTAAATTCTGTATATGCATGTATTTGGTAATTGGTTATTTCTTGTTAGCTTGAATTATCGGATTTCTATATTGGCATGTTGAATATTATCTTGTCGGGATTGCATCGAGGCGGGATCGAACTTGCCAATGACATCCTAAACTATGGCTTTCGCATGTCTAGCATGTGAGCTTTTGTGTAGGGCAAGCACACTTTTACCAGTGAAAATACGCTTTTAGCATAAATCAGCTGGGGATTTTGGGTGTTTTCCCCAGCTCGGCGATTCATCGCGAGCCTAACTTCCATGCCAAATGAGGGTTCGATCCCGTCCTGGGGATTGCATGGCTAATGGCGCAGGGGGATATGCCCATCACAGGCCCAAAGATCGTAATTGGCCGGTGAGTTATCGAGGTGACGACTTTGCTGCCTGCCGTCGGTCAAAATCATGTATGCCTTGCCAGTCGTCACCAGGCTGGTGCTGCTGCATCTGTGCTGTCCGATCCAGATAGAGGGTATACAGTTTGTGCTGCGGGTGGTCTGCCTGCAATTGCAGTAATAGGTCGCGTGCCGCTTGCCATTCGCGTGCCCGATAGAGGGTTAGCGCTTGATGGAAGCAATCCAGCTCGACCTGTATGGCGGGCGTGATATTGGCAGTCAAGCCGACGGGTTCATAAATGGTGACCGATTCGGCCTTACCCTTGACGCGTACCCGATCCAGTTCGCGGTAGCTTAGTTCGGGTGCGGATTGTCGGGTGATTTCGCCAACGATGACACCCGCGCCGTAAATGGGCGTCAGCCCCTCCAGCCGTGATGCCAGATTCACCGCATCTCCCATCACGGTATAAGCCTTGCGGAATTGCGAGCCCATGTCGCCGACGGTCATTCGGCCGGTATTCACCCCTACGCCAATGGTCAGGGTGGGCATGCCTTGAGCGGCTAGACGTGGGTTGAGGGCTTCAATGGCACGTTGCATATCCAGGGCGGCCATTACTGCTTGCCGGGCGTGGTCGGGGTCATGGAATGGTGCCCCCCAGAAAGCCATGATGCAATCGCCCATGTATTTATCAATGGTACCCAAATGCTGTTGGCGAATGACCTGACTGAGCTCGGTGAGGAATTCATTCATCAGTCTGGCCAGTGCCTTGGGCTCCATGTTTTCCGACAATGACGTGAAACCACGTACATCTGAAAACAATACGGTCAGTTCGGTACTACGACCTTCCATGGTGTATTTTTCAGGGTCTTCGCTCATCTTGGCTACCAGTTCGGGCGGTGCATATTGCCCAAACAGGGTGGCCATCTGCCGCTTGCGGCGGGTTTCGAAAAAATAGCCATAGGTCATGTTCAGTGTAAACAAACCCACAATCAGCAGCAGTGTGCAAGCCAGTGGGGCAGCCAAGTGGGCTTCCTGCCACAGCAGCAGATTGGTCGTAATGGCCAGGCTGGACAGTGCCAGCGTCAGCAGACTGACCCACATCGGGCCCAACAACAGCAGGGCAGAAGTCATCAGCAAACCCAGTACCAGCAATAACAACAGCTCCGCACCCAGCAAATAGCCAGGTTGGTAAGGGATGCGTTGATCAAGCATGCCGGCGATCAGGTTGGCATGTACCTCGACGCCGGGAAAGACACTTTGTACCGGAGAGACCCGCAAATCCTTCAAACCAGGCGCTGTGGTACCCATCAGCACGATTTTGCCGGCCAATTTTTCAGTTGGCACGGTACCATTCAGCACGTCGACTGCGGGAATGTAGTGATAGCTGCCAGCCAGCCCACGATATGGCACCAGTGCCATGGCGCGCTCATCTACGGGAATGATCAGTGGCCCGACGGTCAGCCATTCCAATGGCGGGGTCAGGTCGCCAGGGGTGGTTGGATAGCCGGGTTCGATGGCTGGGGCGCCAAGGTAGGCGCGCACCATAGCAAGTGCCAACGGTTCATAGGCACCATTGCCATGGGCAGTCAGTAACGATACGCGGCGGGTAATGCCATCAGCGTCCACCGCTGGGTTGAAATGGCCCGCAGCCATCGCCGCCTGTGTAAAACTAGGCAGGTTCGCACCAAAGCCCTGGGCTCTGGTCAGGCTTTGGCCCTGATCTGCCAAAGTGGACAATGGTAAGGCAGGCGGCGGCAACTGGCCGGATTCATGCGGGACTTCACCGCTGAAATAATAACCCAGCACGGTTGGCCGGTTGGCCAGGCTGTTGCTGAATCGCTGGTCGTAGTCGAGCTGTTGCGTCAACTCAGGTAGCAAGGCCTGAAAAGCAGGAACCGGCTTGAGTACCGTGGCCCCAAGCTGTTGCAACATGGCCAGCCCGGAGCTGTCATCCGGTTCGGCAAATACAATGTCAAAGCCCAATACCGCGACATGATATTGATCGAACAGGCGGTCAACCAAGGTGGATACCTTATCACGTCGCCATGGCCAGCGGCCGATGGCAGCCAGGCTTTTGTCGTCGATATCGACAATTACGATGCGATCGTCAAAGGTACCCGGCATGGTCAGTTGCATGCGGGCATCGTAAATCTGCTGTTCCAGTGTGGTGATGGGGGCAAGCCGGTAGAAACGGCCAGCATGGCCCATCAGTAGCAATAGCAGTATTAGGCTGAGCAGCAGCTGCCAGCGATGTTTGGCCAGAAAGGCACGCATGATGGATCAGCCGTCAACGCTTGGCGACAGCTCCACCGATTACAGCCTGGTTCCCCGTTGACATGTATAGGCCAAAGGTGGTGATCAAAGCTTCTGCCTGTGGCCCGACAAAGGCGCCACTGGCATTGCCATTGACAGGGATTGCCGCTGCACTGCAACCGGTACACTGGCCAGTCAGGCCCACCGAAAACGTTGGCGCCAACATGGTAGTGTTAGCTTGGCTCGCGTCAAAACGTCGATTGGCGAACTGTACGCCGACATCGTAGCGTTCGATCTGATGCGTGGCGAAATTGACCTGTACCGTCAGTTTATCGATGTTGCCCAGCTCACCCAGAATCGCCGTGGTGGCGGGTGGACCGGCAATCTTGTCGTAGATGGCCGTGGTGATGCCAAGTCGCTCCGGGGTCATATTGGTTGGGGGGGTCAGGCGATCAGCATGGATGAAGTAAAAACTGTTGATGTCTTGTTTGGGAAAACCGTTCTGGGTGACCTGGAACTCGGCGGTCGGCGGGATCGATTCCCAGCGTCCCCAGTTGATCTGGGTGTTGGTCGCCCCAGTGGGGAGTGTCATGTTACCCGCGTCTTGCAGGATGGCTGCGTTGGCGCGAAACGAGAGGCCGGTGAAGTCGTCGAAACTGATCACATTGCCGTTCGCATCCCGCTTGATCTGGGTCATGTGTATGCCGTTACCGGGCATGTAATGCGTAGCCAGCTGCTCAATGTCTGCGCCAACCATGACTTCAGGCCCGATGATGGGGCCGATTGCTGGCGGCGTGCCATATCGATCGATCTGCTGTAACACACCATTGCCCAAGGCATGGTGAATAGTGCTGAGGCTGTTGAGACCAAAACTGGTGATGGCTCCTTCACCTTGGGGGCCGATCAGCGCGCCTTGTGCTTCACCCATGACCGGAATTTCCAGTGTGACACAGCCGATGCAGGTTCCAGCCAAGTTCAACCGGAAGTGCGGTTGCAGTGGGGCAAAATCGGTGTTGACGCCACTGAAGGTACGGCCGTTGAAATCCACTTTGACCTGATAATTGTCGATCCGCTGGTTGGCAAAATTCACGGTCATCTGCAGATCCTGCAATTGGCCGGTTTCACCTGGGTTTTCAGAAGTGGGTAAGGTGCCGCCAGCTACCACATAGCGCGCAGCGGCAATCCCCATATTGGCGGCGGTCAGATTGACTGGCAAAGTCTGCATCGGGCTGAACAGATAGTGTAACGGCCCGCTATGGGGCTGTACCACACCATTGCGCGACAGGATAAAGGTTTGCGATGGTGGGTTTTCATCCCAGCGTCCCCAATATGCAACCGCCCCATTGGGCAGGTTCAAGCTGCCACGGCTGGATTCGACAGCAGTATTGCGGTGCAGGCTGGCGCCACTTGGTGCATCAAAGCCCGATAAGCCCTGATTGGGATCGAACTGGACAAATTGACCAGCCTCGACACCACCACCAGCACGATATTGCCCACCTGGAACTTGTGAAAGCGCGGCGCCGACCATGACTGGGATATCGACCGGAGCGGGGGG
>NZ_SCOH01000068.1 GCF_005503445.1 Chitinivorax sp. B
ACTTCGGCAGGGGTTCTGCCGTGCAAATGCTGATGGGGGCGGGCATGGTGATACCAATCGGCAAAGATTGCCAGGCTGGTGTTCAAACCGGCTAGCGATGGTACCGCCCAGTGGTCCAGCTTGGCTTTCAGGGTGCCGAAGAAGCGTTCCACGCGCCCGTTGCACCATGGCTGGCCGGGGGGAATGCGCTGGTGATGGATGCTGGCCCGCTGCAAAAAGTTGTGCATCAAGCGGCCGGTGAAAATGGCTTCGTTGTCGGTACGGATAACGCTGGGCCGGCCAAACCGGCCAATTGTCAGGCATAGATAGCCGAGACGGATCCCCGGGTGCGTTAGGACGGTGGCCAGGGCGGGATGGGTAGACACGACGGCCGATCAAAACGGTATACATTTACAGTAATCGCACCATGTCACGGATTGCAATACTGTACGGCAGTAAAACTGCTTTCAAATCAGTGTGATCAAGTCAGGCCGTGGCCTGCAGGCGCACGGGAATTTATTTAAAATGCCATACTCAGAAAGTGGAAAAGGCCCTTCGTCCCGCTTGAGTTCAATTTAAAACTGTCTATAATTACAGTCATAAGTGCGGCATCACTTTCAGTCTGTGCGCATCTTGCACGTTGTTCGATACCCATCCAGGTTACTGCTATGCATACGACACGACCGCTCACCGACGCACGTAAGACAATTGGCGCCATTGCGGTGTTGGCCTTAGCGCTGCAACGCTTACCCGCCACCACTGATACACTCGTTGCACTGGATCACGAAGCCAAAAGCCGGGTCGGCCCGGGTTGGACCTTCGTTACCGCATTGCAATGGCTGACGGGCAGCAAAGCCGAATCCGTGATTGACCATTTGGCTGACCACGGTACGATCGGTGGGTTGACGAAACAACAGCATGGGGACTTGATGCGGATGGCTCGGCGGGTGTGTGCGGATGGCTACGCCGGTGGCGATGCGGAACTACTACTGCACGCGCTATGGCTTGACCAGGAGGATTCCGATGTGCGTGAATTTCCAGCCTGCCGATTGTCAAACGATCGCGGCGATGTTCGCTGTGTCGGTGCCGGATGTTGAGTTTCCTGCTGAGGTTTGGCAGGACTATCAAGCACCGATACTGATTTACCACACAGCTAGCTTAGCGTGTCCATCCGCCAGTTTTGGCTTTATCCCGCAGCGGCATCGCCCACCGGGCCTGACACGGCTGACCACCATGAACGCGCGTGACTACTCGATTGGGCCAACTTCGATCCTTTAAAAGATTTTGGGCTGATGGCCATCTGGCGATCACGGCAGTAAAAGCGTTCTTCGAACCAAATTACGAATCCGGCCATGCGGTGCGTTGGCGGATTCATCGTACCGATGGGCAACCACTATTGGTGGCCAGTCTGTGGCGCACTTGGCCGCGGGAAGAGGGTGGGCTCGATTACAGCTTTTCGTTGATTACGGCGTCGGCGGCAGCGCACCCACTATTGAAACGGATGCATAAGCCGGAGGACGAAAAGCGAACATTGGCCATCATTCCCCCAGAGGAATGTCAGAACTGGTTGCAATGCCGGGATCCAGAGGTCGCACGTACCTTTTTACGGCCCGCACCGGCTGCGGCGCTGTCCGCCGAACTGGCACCTTTACCACCTCGAAACCGTCTAGTTAAGCCAGGTTTTGGCCAATAACGACCAGCCTTAAGCAGCATGCACGACCGTAAGCAACGGGAGGGGGCTGTGCAAGCGCTTATCCGCCAGCCGGTAGTACGGGTCCGGTGACCAACTGATAACCGTGCCGGCGGCGAGTTTTAGCTAACTGATGAATCTGTCGCTGGTTATAGTCAACATCCGCGATCTGACTAATCTACGTTCTTGATTGTGGACGCGCTGAGCGTGAAGAACACTGATACAGCAGGACTGAAAGGCGACGACGCCGGCAAGAAGGTGTCGGACATCAAACGTCACATTGCAGTGGATACCCAGGGACTGCCACATGCGGTGGTGGTCGCCACAGCAAATGTGACCGATCACCAGAGTGCACGCCAGGCCCGTCAGCGGTACCAACCCGGGTTCAGTGGTTTCAGCACCTGTTGACGGATAGTGATTATGTTGGGCAGCGCTTTGCGCAGGGTGTCCGTGGCATACTGGGGGAACAGGTGCCGGTGCAGCTCGCCAAGTGCCGTGCGTTGCCTACCTTCAAGGTCATGCCCCAGCGCTGGATCGTGGAACGGTGTTTCACTTGGCTGGAACAGCACCGACGGTGATGGAAGCACTGCGAGCGTTAGTTGAATACAAGTCTGTAGTTCATCCATCTGGCCTTCTTGGTCCTGTTGCTCAAAAGACTTTGAACGGGCTCCAAGAAAAAGCGTCTGCGCTTCCTAGGCCATCGGTTGGACCATGCAGCCGCAGCTGGGCACAGACTGGGACTTAGCTGGTCAGGACTTTCAACGCTTTGCCAGGATCATCCATGATGAACAACGTTTCAGGTCCCCATTGGGCACCCACTTCGCCACATCCAAGGTAGATGTCGGACCATTCGCTAAGTACCCGGTAAATGGAGCCGCCTGATTTGATTTTTCCAACCAAGAGGTTGGGATCATAAAACAAAGTGTCTCCACGCCATGGAAAATAAGCACCCAACATATGGCCGTGACCACGATCACTAGCAATACCATAACATTTGTACTTGCCGGACCAAGGCGTTAACGTCTCAATAGCTTTCGCGGAATGATTACCACGCAGATCAACGGTTTTACTGGCGATTTTCTTGAAAGCGGCGCCACCTTCAAGTGCACCGAATTGAATACCCTCTATCCGTTTTTGCGGACTGATGAGGGATGCGGACAAACCGGTTCCAGCCTTCGGCGCGGTCCCAGCGAGTGAAGCGCACCACCACAATACCTGAGCAGCGCAGGTTCCCAGTTCATTGCCCGGAAACGCGGGATCCTCGTAAGTGATCACTGGCTCAATATCATTTTTGAGAAAGTCCATTCTTGTTTTGTAGCGATCGAACAACGACATGGCACGCTCCTGAGTGTTTAGCACGTTACGCCCGACTGGAAAGGCTTCCAGTATCCGCTGGAGCTCAACCACCCCGTCGGGGAGGCCTGAACCCGATGCTGTATTGAGCATAGCATCATGAACAAACATGCTGGTGGCCACTTTCCTGCCTAAAAAATAGAATGGGACCTTAAATTTTCCTGCTACATAAATCAGCTGATAACCAGTCATAAGGGATACTTATATATTTGATTATTAACATGTAAAAGAATAAAATGCGAAGGTTTGACTTGGCCGAAATCCATGCTTGCAGGCTTGGAAGCGGCGCTGTGTCATGATTTATGCATTCGACAGGTAGGTGGGCGTCAATGTGCCACCTACCTGTTTGTATTTCAGCGTAGTACGAAAACGGTGGTTGCTTTGGGTAAAGGTATGACTGGTAAGGTGTTGCGGGTATTGGCATGTGCAGGTGCGCTGGTTTCTGGACTGGCTGTAGCAGTTACATTGTCGCCGTCGGTTCAAAAAGGGGTGAATTGGTTGGCCGCGCAAGTGCAGTCGGATGGCACATTGAGAAGCGAGCCGTCATCTGTTGCCACGCCACTTCAAGTTAGAGCAGAATCAGTTCAAACCCTTGCACGATTGTCCGTCGCGCCACCGGTGTTGCAAGCGACTGTGGCGGGGGAGAAGGATCGCAACACGGAGTATTTGGCCCGTCAGATTATTTCGCTGAATGAAGCCGGGCAGTCGGTGTCAGATGCGATGGATACGCTTTTAGCACGTCAAATGCCCGATGGCGGGTTTGGCGGTAATCCGGAAATGAGTAGCCATCCGCTGGATACTGCATGGGCATTGCTTGCCTTGAAAGCAAGTAACCGTACCGACAATTTGGCAAAAGCCATTGGTTTTCTACAGCAAAAGCAGCAAGCGGATGGTGGCTTTCGCAGCGATGCATTCCGCCAATCCTCAGACGTTTATACCAGTGCCTACGTCTTGATCGCATTACAGGCTCATTCTGCCAGTTTGGATGTGGCCGCAACATTGTCTAAATTGGTTGCCTTTCTACAAAGTACCCGGAATGGTGCAAGCCTATGGGGTTCCCCTTTCATGACTGCTTTGGTGTACCAAGCAGTTCATCCCTATATCCCACAAGAACCTTTAGCAACCGAAGTACGAAATGTATTGGAAAGTAGTCAGCAAGCCGAAGGCAGTTGGAATGGGGATGCCTATGCAACCTCCTTGGTGTTGCGCGCGTTACAGCTGACCCACCAGGCGCCAACAGACCCCGCACTGGGCGAAATTGGTGGCATGGTGGTAGATGCTCAAACGGGTCGAGCCTTGGCTGGTGTCAAAGTGACCCTAAGCGGGGTTGGCAATCAGTCGATGATAACCGGGCTGGATGGTCGCCTGACGTTACGTAACCTAGCCAAGGGTACTTATACACTGGATCTGAATCTTTCTTCGTACATTGGCGTATCGAATCGGATGGAGGTCAAGCCTGGCCAACGATTGGAGTTAGGTACCATTCGTTTGACTAAATCTCCGGGTACGACAACCGCGATGATTCAAGGTCGTGTTACCAATAAAGCAAATGGTCAAGGTTTGGCCGATGTATCGATACTGGTGAATGGTGGTGCAATCGCTGCTTTGACCAATAGCCAGGGCGAATATCTAATCCCTAATGTTGCACCTGGTACGGTTTCATTACGAGTGCTAAAAACAGGCTTCCGTGATGGGAGTGGAAGTGTAAGTCTGGCTGCCGGTGATGTGGCTACTTTCTCGCCAACGTTATTGCCAAGCAATATCCAACCTACCGACCCAAGTCCCAAAGCGTTGGTTTCTGGCTTGGTTATTGACGCAGGTACAAATCGAGCCGTTGTTGGCGCGACTGTCAAAATTACCCATGCATCGGGAAATAGCGTGGTGAATAGTGGCGTGGATGGTCGATTCAGTGCTTCTGATCTGACACAACTGGATAAGGGCCAATTTACGATTGATGCATCGGCTGCAGGGTATCAGCCGGCTCGCATCACTTTGTATGCCGATGGGCAGCCACAGTATGACTTAGGGCAAGTGCGTCTACGTAAGATGGGTACCTCGGTATTAGTGCCGGACGTATTGATTGCCTCTATTGATCGGAAGCAAGCACCCACGGATGCATCCAATCTGTCGTTGTCTGGCAAGTTGAACGTGGTTTTGCGCAATGCGGGGCCAGTTGACGTGCCGACAGGTATCAAACTGAAGGTGTTCCTGGATGTCAATCGCAATGGGGTATTTGATCCGGCGATTGATATTACTGTCGGAGAGGCAATCACGGCGGCGCCGCTATTGAGTGAGCAATCAACCCCGGTGCAAATCCCAGTAAATGGGCGCTTGCCTTTCCGTGATGCACCGCTGACAGTATGGGTAGACAGTGACCAAAGCCTGGTCGAGCTGTCCGAAACCAACAATATCAAGACAACCGCTGACTTTGCGGAGGTCAAACCGGATCGCGCCCAGTTTAAGCCTGTTCTGAAATGGCACTGGAAAGACGGTGGTGTCATCTCGACACCGATCGTTGGTCCACTGACGGATACCAATGGTGATGGCCGATATGATGGCCGTGATGTACCGACCGTTATTACGATTCATGCATTGGGTATCGACGGCGCACCAGGGTACATCACTGCGCTGAGTGGCAAGGATGGTAGTTTGCTCTGGCAACAAAAAGATTCGCAGCTTGCTGTTGAGGCAACTTCTCATCCGGCGATTGCCGATTTGGATGGCGACGGGGTGCCAGAAATTGTGGCTTACCTGAATCGAGGGGGGATAGCGGTTCTGAACCATGACGGCTCAAAACGTTGTACTAGTGACCTACCTCGCAAAAGCGACCCCAAAAACTATAGTGGCCTTAACGTTGCCGATATTGACGGTGACGGAAAAGTAGAAATACTGGCTAGAGGTGTTGTACTGAATGGGGATTGCTCGTTGCGACTACAGTTGGATGCCAGTGATACATGGCATGTACTACGGACCATTGCTGCAGACTTGGATGGGGATGGGCGACCTGAGCTGATCTCGGGTGCTGGCACTGTTGTACATGCTGATGGTACGCCATATTGGACGTTCACGGATTTCCCAGGTCACGTTGCCGTTGTCGATGTTGATCATGATGGCAAACCGGAAGTTATAGTTGTCAGTGGTCAGTCTACGACTTGGCGCATGGTTCTGTTTAGCCATGATGGTAAACGCCTATGGGGCCCCGTTGCCATCCCTGGTGCCTACAACGTGGGTGCGCCGACGATTGCCGATATGGACGGTGATGGTACGCCTGATATCGGTGTGGCAGCCTCGACCTTGTATACGGTGTTTAACGCAGATGGCAGCATTAAATGGTCAACGCCGATCAATGACGGTTCTGCCGTAACGGGATCAACGGTTTTTGACTTTGATAACGATGGCCGGGCAGAGATTGTCTATTTTGATGAACAGACGTTGCACGTCTTTGATGGACGTAACGGACAGCCAGTCTTTGAGATACCTAATACCAGTGCAACGGCGAGTGAATATCCTGTTGTTGCGGATGTCGATGGGGATGGTCATGCTGATTTGTTGGTCCCTGCTAACTCGGGGACCTATGGATTGCGCGTGTTCCAAGATGAAAAGAATAGCTGGGTGAATACGCGTAAGGTATGGAATCAGTACGACTACCACATCACCAATATCAATGAGGATGGCTCAGTTCCACGTACTGAGCAGAACAGCTGGACTACTCATAACACCTATCGTTTAAATCGCCGATTGGATTATTCGCCGACTGCGAAACCAGACGTGTCAGCGTCCTATATTCGAGTGGATGACAATGTTGGCGTCAGTGCGTCAGCAGTGACTGTTCGGATCGGTAATGCCGGTGGTTTGCCTTTGGATGCAGGACTGAAGATTGCATTTTACAAAGGGCTGCCTGGTATCGCAGGTAACCTCCTGGGGGTGGTTCCGACCAAGCGAAGTTTGATCAGCGGTGAATTTGAAGACGTAGTGCTGAATCTACCGACTATTGATCAGATTGAGACCTTGACTGTAGTGGCCGATGATGATGGCCAGGGCCATAAGGTGTTGGATGACTTTGATGCAACCAACAATGTGGTTTCTAAGCCAATGTCGCCCCTTCCCGCGAATCTGGGCGTGGTGATAACGTCATCCCCTACTAATGTCAATGCCAATGAAGAGTTGGCCATGTTGGTGAAGGTTGCAAATCGGGGTAGTTTTGCGGGTGCTACCAAAGTACGAGTTAGCATTGTCAGTTCAACGGGTGGTGTTGAGGTCGCTACTTTACCGATCGCGACGTTGAATCTTGCGGCGAAGACGGAACAGTCAGTGCCATTCCACTGGAGTGTTGCGAAACTCTTAGCTGGATCTTATCAAGCCAAGGCCGAACTGTTAGATGCAAATGATCAGCCATTTGCAGCATCTACATCAGCATTCACCGTGGTTGGGCCCAATGCGACTTTGGCCGCTCAGGTTTCTGCGGATAAGGCTGTGTATCTGCAGTCGGATCAATTGAAATTGTTTGCTCGGGTCAACAATATTACTGCGAATTCGCCAGTGTCGGATCTGACTATGGTCATGCGGTTGATGGCGCCAGGAGGTAACGAACGTTGGCGTAGTGAGGAGCGTATTGCGCAACTCTTGCCCAATAGCGCTATCGATAAGGCTTATACCTTGAGCTTGGCCGATGCGAAGCCGGGGGGTTATCAACTAATGCTGTCCGTAGTGGATGACAAGCGGGTTGAGCGTATCGCATCCGGCACGAGCTTTACCCTGCAGTCGACCATGGAAACGGGGAGTGGATTAGGGGCAACGCTAACTGCATCGCCATCTGCGGTCGCAATTGGTGATACGGTGTTGCTGAACGTAGATGTCGCTAATCAGGGTAACAGTGCGGTCAGTGGGTTGGCACTCACATTGAGAATCCTTGACCCCATTGCACAGCAAATCGTGGCGGAATGGCCACTGACTGCAAATATGGGTCGTGGTGACCATTTCACCTACGCCAATAGCTGGAAATCGGCGGGTAAGGCGGATAACAAGTTGGTCGTCGCACTGTATGCGCAGGTGGGTACCGGTCAGCGACTGCTTGGTCAAACCAGTTTGCAACTTAAAAAGCCAACCCAGGTTGATACCGTCGACATCGCATTGGACTTCGATACGAGTACGAGTGTGTTGGCGTTGTTCTCCAGTGGTGAGATCGTACCGGCAACCAGCGGCAATCGGCCGAGCCGTAAATTGAGCTCATGCGCCGTTGCTGGGCCACGCCCTAACAGTATGACCGCGTGGTTGGAGCAGCAAGGTATTCGCTATACCGCGACGTATTGTGATGCTGCATTTGCTGAACAATTCCGGACCGGGCGTTACAACACGTTCTGGGTGATGGGATTGGGCATCGATGAGGAAAGCAAGAACCCAAGGCTATTTGAGGAGTTGCGCGAAGCGGTTTATAACGGTGCAACCCTGATGCTGGAAGCGTCCTCAGTGCGATTCTCGGACAAATGGGCTGAGTTGCTTGGGGCGAAGACTAGTGGCCGTTTAAGCTGTGCCAAGCAATTCGCAGAAGCAAAAGACGTACCGTTGGGTGTGTCGGCATGGATGACGCAAGGTCAGCCTCAGTCGGTTGAACTCGTAGCAGCAGCACAATGGGCATCCTATTCGGGTGACAACTGTAGGGCGGTGCTGCCAGACATTGGTGTAGGTGCCCCGCCACCGGCAATCGAGCGCTGTGATGTGAATCTGGACAAGATGATTGATAAGGCAGACGTTGACTTGATCTTCAAGGCACGTAATCAGAAAGCCTCATCGCCTACCGATCCTCGGGATGCAGATGCGGACGGTACGATTACCGTTCTTGATGCACGGATTTGTACCTTGGCGCGTAATGTGACACCAACAGGTACTCCGGCGGTGACGATGAATCGTTATGGGAATGGCAAAGTCATTTTCTTGAATTTTGCCGCATCGACCATGCAGGCTTCGTCCTATGAGAAAGCGATTTTTGCCAAAATGGTTGCCGAATCACAGGCATCACAATCGTTGGTGAAGGTGGCAGGTGGACATGCTTCAATATTGAGCCGCTTGAGCAGCAAGGCCCAAAGCTCACTTGATTTACAAATCAGCTTGGCCTTACCTAAAGAGAGTGTGTTGTCTTATTCGCGTCCGACTATGCCCATCGTGAATGGGATACCGGGTATTCAGTTGAAACTGGATACCGCAGCACAGCAATCTCTGTTACTAGGATTGGATCTTCCACGGCAAGCAGGCTCGTACCGTTTTGAACTCAAGGCGGCCAAAGCCGGGGAGCCAGATCGTTTAATTGGTCAACGCGCGTTGGACGTGTCGGTGAAAGATTTCATTCAGTTGCTTGATATGGCATTGGTTCAAATGCAGTCCATAGCTGCCGGGCCTGGCAAGCAAGCGGTGTTACAGCAATTGGAGGTAGCACGGTCGGCTTACTTGGCAAATCAACCGGTCAATGCACTCAACAGCTTATTGGATGCGGCAAATGAGCTTAAGAAAATAGAAGGTACTGCCGCTACGGACGCTCGCCATGCGGTTGCAATCTCGTTATATGCTATTCAACGTTTAGTCCCGTAATAGCAGAGATAACTGTCCTGTATTGCATATCGCCGCGAGCTGCGTGTGTGGTACAGGACGGTATATCTGAAATGGCCTTGTGCTTCCCCAATATCGTATGCCTCGACGTTGATGATCATTCAACGTGGCGGGTGTGACTAGAGTTTCTATTATGCAGACTTCCCCTTTTGCCATGTCGGCCCTGGCTTCCAGCCTGTTATGTTTTATGCTGTCGGTGTCGAGCCATAGTCTCGCGGACACAATCCCTGTATCGACCAGCGCAGCGGGTTATGCCAGTGCGTTGAATGCATTGGATGCATCCCTGACCAAGCCGGCACCTGTCGTGACAGCCAAGAGCGTACGACAAAAACGGTCCATCCAGGCAATGCCTCAATCCGCCGCGTCACCCAATGAAGTACAGCAACAGCGACAGCGGCTCGACACACTGGCAAGTCAAGTGGATGCCGAGTTCAAGCAACTTGACCAGCATCTGCAAGCTCAACAATTACCACCGGAAATCAGGGCCCGACTGCGTGAGGCTCAGGTGCACTTTCAGGCACAGCAACAGCAACTGCGTAGCCGATTTGAGTCATTGGAACAGGCGGAACGGTCAGGGCAAACAGAAAAGCGCCAGCAGGCGACAGATGCATTGAAGCGGTTTGTGCGCGAGGGTGGGCCTGGCGTTGATCAACCAGTGTCCTCTCCACCGGCGATGCAATGGGGTAGGCACCTCAACAAGGTTCGTCCTCCCATTGAGACCTCGACCGGGTACCGACAAAAAGTATCGCTGTTTGGCATTCGTCCCCTACTGCTGGCAGGGCCGATTCCTAGCGGCACTTCTTTACCCAGCCTGCCAGATCTAACCGAGGCGCCGACCCCTGCAGACCTCGCGCCTACTGAAGATGCGCCTTTAAACGCTGCGATCAAGGAAAAAGCACAATCGCTGAATAATCAGCCGGTTGCCATCTATAGCTGGGTGCGTAACAACATTCAATTTGCTCCCACCTACGGTGCCATCCAAGGGGCTGAGACAACGTTGCAGACCCGGCGTGGCAATGCGTTTGACACCGCTTCGTTACTGGTTGGTCTGTTGCGAGCAGCTGGTGTACCTGCCCGATATGTCTATGCGACCATCGAAGTGCCCGCTGAGCGTGTCATGAATTGGGTGGGTGGGGTTGAAACACCGGAAGCAGCACTAAATCTCTTGGCCCAAGGCGGTATTCCCTCGATCGGTGTGGCCACGGCGGGGCGCATCCAGACAATCAAACTTGAACATGTCTGGGTCGAAGCGTTTGTTGATTTCGTCCCTTCACGTGGGGCAGTCAATCGTGAGCCAGACACTTGGGTGGCCATGGATGCGACCTTCAAGCAAGATAAGTTCAGTCAAGGCATGTCGTTGTCGACGGCCTTGCCGTTCGATACCCAGTCCTTTCTGGATTTGGTCAAAACGGGTGCCGACATCAATGCCGCCCAGGGATGGGTGAAAGGGATTGATTCCCAAAAGTTGGCAGCCACCGTCGTTGGCTATCGTGAACAGTTCAATCAGTTTGTTAATCACCGGCTTGGCGATCCGTCATTAGCCGATATTGTTGGCCGTCGACATACACCATTACTAGACAGTGGTATTTTGACGGGGTTACCTAGTTACAAAGTACTGGCAACCGCAGGTCGTTTTACAACAATTCCATCGACACTACGTTGGCAATATCGCTATCAGCTTTTCGCCAGCGAAGCTGATCAAATGGCAGGCCGTCCCATGGCTGCAGTCGAGCGTAGCTTGCCGATGCTGGCTGGTCATAGACTGACCGTGGCTTTTGTACCTGCGACGGCTGCAGATCGATCAACATTGGCCAGTTTGTTGCCTGCCCCCCATGCCGATGGCTCACCTGCCGCATCGTCAGAGTTCCCCAGCAGCTTGCCTGGCTATTTGATTCATGTGACGCCAGAAATCAAGTTGGATGGGGAGGTGCTTGCCAAGGGGGGTGAACAGGCGCTGGGTAGCCAGGTGGCGGTAGGCGTAGATGTCTATGACCCGCGGAATGGTCAATGGGCACTATTGGATCGCAAACCTGTGACTGCTGGGGAAACCCAGGCTTTGGCGATCAGCCCGCAGCAAGTCAGTGCGGCATCACTGCAAGCAATGGGGCAAACCTTAGCTGAAACGGCCAAGCGATTACCCAACGCCGCCGGGCTGACGCATGAGGATGTGACGGGTAATTTGTTGCACAGTGCTAGCCAGGCCTTTTTTGCGACCAGCCAGGTCAGCTCTGCCATGGTGCAACGCGCGGCAGGGGTGGTAGAACACCCATTACCTTCCTTTGGTCAAGTTACCGCCGCCGCCCGCACGACTAACCTGTATGGCATACCGGTTTCGGTTAGCTTCCCAGGTATCGCCGTCACCCTTCATCGAATGGATCGCAGTGTGGTTGCTTTGGACAATGACGCTGCGGTGGCTGCCCGTTACCTGCGCCATAGTGCGCAGCGGGATTCCACCTTGATTCACAATACCTTGGATAAGCTGTTTGTCGATGCCTCACACCCAGGTGAGGCGGTATCCGCCATTCGTGCCTTGGCTCGCAGTAATGCGCAGGGGCAAAAGCTATTCACCGTTGGTAAATCCAATCTGGATACAGCACTGGCTGCGGTACAGACCGGGGCCGATATCAAGCAGCAAGTGCGTGATGCCGTTCAAGCCGGACGCAGGGCCGTATTGGCCGAGGGTGAAGTCTCAGTTGGTGCTTGGCGTGGCGCGGGTTTTATCGTGGATGATGAAGCCACGGGTAGTGGGCGTTATGTTATTTCTGGTGACATGCACGGTGGACTGTTTCCAGTTGGGGGGACGTTGCCGCTAGCCATGAGTGGCGCAGTGATTGAGCGTGGCCTACAGAATGCCCTGTCAACCAGTGTTGGCAGTTACTTCCAGAATACTCAACAGACACAATCCAGCCTGACCGCTGTCATTCAGCAACCGGATGACAGCAAGTGGCAAGCTTACCCAGTGCAGCAAACGGTGGTGACCAGCTTGCTGATCCATGCCATCGATAGTGTGCCGGCCAATGTCGCTGGCCCATTAGGGAGTTGGCCCATTGTGGTGTTGGCAGGGGCTGAGGCAGGGGCGGGTAACTTACCACCACAAATTACCAGTGCGCCAACAGTCATTGGGCGAGTCGGGGAACGCTACCAATATCAGGTCCAAGCCTTTGACCCGGATGGAAACCAGATCACCTATCGTCTGCTTGAGGCACCGGCAGGCATGATCATGGATGCCGGTGGATTGATTCGCTGGCAGCCTGGCCTACAAGGTGCGGCCAATGTTGCGCTGGTGGCGGAGGATGGTCGCGGCAGCAGTGAACAACGTTTCAGTATCAATATCCAGCCTGCGCAAACCGGTCTGGAGGGTTCGCTGGCGGTTGAACCGCAAATCGTCGACAAGGGGCAGCCCGTCAACATTTTCCTGACGGCGCAAGGTGGCATGGGTGCCACCAAGTTAAGCCTGACCATGGATGGCAGGTCGCAAGTCGTGGATGCCGCTGGCCAGGCGACACTGGCCAATGCGGATATCGGCAAACATGTGTTGATCGCAACCTTTGAAGATGACAAGGGCACGAAGGTCACGCGTGAGGGCTACTTTATTGTCCGTGATCCGGCGGACAGCGTCACGCCTGTGGTTGAGCTGGTGACGCCATCGGCAGACAGCGAGCTGACTGCCCCGGTCAAGCTGATGGGAACGGCCAGTGCCGCCAAACTGGTGGATTACAAACTGCTGATCGCCCCAGCGGGTAGCAGCCGATTCGCCGCCTTTGGCGGTGGCAAACAGGCGGTGGTCAATGGTGAATTGGGCAAGCTGGATGTCAGCCAGTACGCGAATGGCGTGTATGACATTGCTTTGCAGGCAACCGCTGCCAATGGCCAAACCACGACCACCAAGGTGACTTACCAGATCAGCGGAAACCTTAAAGTCGGCCAATTCAGCGCCTGCTTTGCCGATTTGTCGATCGAAGCGGCGGGTATCCCGGTACAGGTCACCCGCTGTTACGACAGCCGTCGTAAAACGGAAGCCCTGGACTTCGGCTTTGGCTGGAGTGTGGATTACCAGCAGGTCAAAGTACAAAGCAACCGCACACTGGGATTGGCGTGGCGCATCGTCAACCGGGGTGGCAATGCATTGGGTAACTGGTGTGTCGAGCCGATGGGGAAGCACTTCATCAGCGTGACCCTGCCAGAGGGCAAGATCGAGCGCTTCGATTTTGATTTTGAACAGGCGTGCCAAGTGGGTGTCCCGCCCAGCATGGTCAAGCCCGTGTTCCTGCCGCGTGCCGGTACCACCTCCAAGTTGCAGGTGGCGGATGCCGGCAGCCTGATGGTGAGAGGCGGGCAGCTGTTCGATGTCGACGGCAATGTGTTCGACCCCACCGGCTTCACGCTCACC
>NZ_SCOH01000069.1 GCF_005503445.1 Chitinivorax sp. B
GCCCCTGACGCCACCCCCGCCGTGAGATCGACCGCGCCCTTGCCGATGCCGCGCCCGATATCCGATGCTTTCAGACTGCTGGCTTTGCTGGTCAGATACAGCACGCCCACCAGCCCAACACCGCCTAGCATCAGCCAGTGTTTGCTAGTCATACGCTGGCCGTTTCGCCGAAGACATCGCGACAAATTGCGGTGTAGTAATTCCGAGTTTCACTTGGTGCAGTAGCCAATCCATTTTTGGCGACAGAACCTTCACCCCAGTTATATGCAGCAATTGCCTTTTTCCAGTCCTTGAACATTGCATACAGGTACCGCAAATAGACAGCGGCTGCGTTAGCCGAGGCTCGCCAGTCAGTTGGGTCGAATGGTGTTTTCAAACCCATTAGATTTTTAGACACGTTAACTACAGATCGCGGCATAAACTGGAACATGCCAATTGCACCCCGTGCGCTTTTTGTCTTGCCGCTGATGATGTCATCACGAAATCGGCTTTCCTGATACGCAATCCTCGATAACAGTAAATTCGGCAGTCCATGGCTTGCGCCAATTCGTTCCAAATCAGCGGAATAGGCTTTTCCTTTTCCCGTTGAAATTGCTGTTGAAAACTCTCCCGGCATTACGTCTCCAACGTTAAATGCGACCCCAAACAACGAGCCGATGTCAAAGATAAATCCATCATTTTTTATGACCTCCCCTTTTTTCACTTTCCTCGCCATCAGCAGCACCGCCGCTGCGGTGGCGATGGCCCCCAATAGAATCAGTTTCTGCTGTGCACGGTTCATGCTGGGCTGAAGGTCCGCTTGTCCGCGTCAAATTTGCAACCCATGCCGCCCGACTTGCTGTCGGTCAATTCTTCGCAGTCCGCCCATAGCCCCAGCTTGACCAAGCGTTGCGCGTTGTCCCGATCCGAAACAATCACGTTATCGACCCGTTGTTGCTGGTTGATCATGGCAAATACCGCCATCGTTCCTCCTTACCATTCCACAATCACAATGCCCTGAATCCCCACCCCGTTCGGATCGCAGGTGCCGAATTGCCCAAAGCCGGTGCCCCCGCCGCCGTTGCCGATCAGCTTGTTGGCGCCGAAGCCACCCCACGCCACCATATGGAAGGTGTCGCCGTCGCCGATGACGACCGTTTGCCCGCCATTGGTGGCCCACTCTTCGGGATTCGCGGCCCGCTTGCCGCCTGCCCCAACGATGATCTGGATGGTTTTACCCGGCCACACCCACACTTCTTCCACGGCGCAATAACCCGCGCCGCCACTGGCGCCGCTCCACAGGTAGCCGCCGCCAGCCCCGCCGACATAGGTAAAGCGCGCCCGCCGCACCTTGGGCGGGACCACCCACACGCCCGAGGTCTTGTAATAGGCGGTGCGGCTGTAGGGCTTGACCGGTTCCGTCAGTAATAGATTGAAGCTCATCAGCGCCCCTCCATGATGCGCAGCGGTTTGTCGTCGAATTGCGTGACTGCCCACCACGCCGCGCACGCCGCATCGCTTTCCGACAGCAGCGCGCCCGGGGGTAGCCGCATCGGTGAATTGTCGATGGTGACGGCGGCATCGCCGCCCAGATAGATATCTTCCAGGCTGCCGTTGTAGAAGCGCAGCAAGCCCCGGCTGCTGTCGGCCTCGACCACCTTGACCGGTTTGCTACCGATCAGCGCCACGGGCAACGTGGTCAGCTTGCTGACTTGCTTCAAGGCAATCTGCCCCTGCACGTTGACGTTTTGCGCTACTCGGTCATAACCTCCACGCCCCGCCGTAATCGCCACCTTGACCGGTTGCGTTTGCTGGGTGGTGACCTGCCAGCGGTCGAAGCCGCCATCCGGTTCCGCCCAGAAGCCGCTTTCCACGCCTTCCGCTTCGTACACCGACAGGCCGTTGCGGAATAGCGTGACGTTGACGTATTGCCCCGCGCCCACTTCGATCAAGCGGAAATGTCGGCCCGGTTCGGCCATGATCCAGACGCCGTTATCCGGCATCAATTGACGATGTGTTCTCATTTGCTAAAACTCCTCACTGCGCCCAACGCCACCACGCCCGCCACCACCAGCATCACCACTTGGGTTAGCTGCCCGTCTTTGCCGGATTCGAAGGCTTTGGCATCTTTCCACGCCTGTTTCACGTCGTTGGTGGCATTCGAGGCCAGATGCTGCGAATCCTTGGCCGCATCCATCGCCGCTTTCAACCCCACATCCGCGATATGGCCGCTTTGTGCCAGTAGCTGGCTGATGTTGGTCGCCAGCCGTGACCCATTGGCATCGACCACGGCAAAGGCATCTTTCAAGGCGCCGTTGTTGCTGTGCAGCGCATCGCCGGCCAGTTTCATCGCCTGATTGACGCTGTTGTCGCTACTGGTCAGGCTGCGGGCAATGGCGTTATGACTGGCTTCCAAGGCCGCCCGCACCGCGCCGCCATCGGTGGCGGTGGTGTAGTTGCTGACGTTGTTGACGATGGTGCCGTTTTTGGCATACAGCCCGCTGTTGTTGTGTATCTGGTCGTTATCGACCTTGTAATCTACCGTGGTGGCGGAGCTGCTGCTGTTGGAGCTGGATTTGCCAAACCCCATGAAGTTACCCAAGCCCATGCCTTACCCTTTCCAAATCTTCAACGCCACCAGCCCCAGGGCGCCCATGCCCAGCAGCAGCCACGGCGACCACGGCAGGCTGCCGAACGGGGCACCCCCTTCACTGGTGCGCCGGGTTTCGGTGCTGCGTTTGTCGAAGTTCTGCGTGCCGCTGCCATTGCTCAGAATCACGAAATCGCCGGCCCGGTATTCCGGGTTGATGCGGCCCGAGGTGGCGGAGCTGGTCAGTTGGTCGGGGTTGAGCGCTTGTCCGGCCACCTGCCCCGCTGCCTGAATCGCTGCGCCCCATGGGCTGGCGCCGGCCAGTGCCGAGCCCATGGCACCAGACATACCGCCACCCACCCCTTTCGCCATACTTTTTGCCCAATCACCTACCGGGTTACCCGGATTTGACGCCGAGCCATCCGGAAACCAGAAACCAGCCGGGTTGCTGGGTGCTTGTAATGCCATTGGTCCCCCCTTATTTCTTCAGCAACACCCACAAACCCACGATGCAAGCCAAGCCCACAACGGCCATGGTGGTGGTGTTCATCCGCACTACATCGCCGACGCTACGCCCAACCGTTCCCAACGATGGCAACGGCACGCCCGCTGCGTAGGGTAGCCCGGTCGCTGGATCGATACCGGCCACGGTGTTGTTCTGGTTCAAGGTGTTCAAGCCAGAGTGCTTGAAGATCAGACCCGCCGCACCCATGGTCAGCATGTTCTGAAAGGTCTTGGCCCAATCTGCGCCTTCGCCGGGTGCGTCTACTTTGGCAAGGGTGAATTCCTCACTCATGCCCTCCCCCTTTCATTACAGGTTGCCCAGCGGATCAAGGTATTCCACATAGGTGCGGATGGTGTCCGCCGCATTGATGGTGACCCACAGTTCCAGGCTGTTGGCGCGGGTGGTGTCCAAGATTTCCGTCATGTTGTTGTCCACAATCGGGTCATACACATACAAGCCTTCTTGCGGCACCTTGCGGTTATCGCGGGCAATGAACTCATTCACCGCGCTCACCGATTTATGGATGCTCAAGCCGTTCATCTTCAGTTCGAAGCCGGTCATGGTCTTGTTGTGACCAAAGTAAATCCGCTTCACCAGCGAGCCGCCCGCCGCCCCGAACGGAATCTTGATTGGAAAGGTGCCCGCCGTTGAAAAGTTGGTCGGGTACATCAGTAACTTGTTGACCACGCTCAGCTCTTTGGGCGCACTGGTCCACGTCCACGCTTTCAAGGTCGGTTGCACCGCACCCGGTGCAATCGACACTTCCATGGTGAACGAGGCCACGCCCTTGGCGGTGGCAATGGCGCCGACCGATTGCCCGACCTGATCGCGGGCAAAAATCTCGGTGAAGTCCAACACCAGAAAGTTCGGATCGATAGCCGCCCCGGTATAGGCGTTCATCTTGTCCAGGGTTGGCCCGTCCACGTCGTGAAACACCTTGCCATTCAGCTTGCACTTGATGCCGGTGATGTGTTCTTTCTTGAAGGTCTGCCCGCCCAGTTGCAACACCAGCCGTTCATAGGTCTGGCCCAGCGGAAAATCCATGGTGGCAATGCCGCCCGCCACCACGTTGAAAAACGGCAATTCTTCGCGCAATAGCATGCGTACTCCTTACAGATAGTCTTTGATGCCGGGCACGCGCTTGGCGATGATCACGCCCAACACGGCGATGATGGCGGTTTTAAGATAGGCGTTCATGTTGTGTAGTCTCCCCTCAGAAACGTTCGGTAACCAGACGGCGCAGGCCGTCGATGCGATACACCAAGGCCATCGTGCAGATGGCAATCAGTGCGGTTTTGGCAATGCTGTTCAATGTGTCCCCCTGTCATTGCATGGGGGCATTGTGGCGGCTGGGCGAGCGACTGGCGACGCCCCGTCCTATTGGGGTATAGGACGGGTGTTAGAGGGGTAACTGATAAGTGAAAGCAGGGTTAAAAACACAATAATGCTGCTTAAATTTTGAAACTTATTCTTTAATGCACAAGCGCAACTTTGTATGGCTCTATATTCTCGACAGTGATATCTGCTATTTTATTTTCTGATATGAAAATCTCACCCTTGAAAATCAAATGTGATCGTGCATGGAGTATAACATCTACTATTACCTGATCATTTTCCCTAGCGCCTAGCGCCGCCGCATTGGCTCTAATGAAATGCTCTAGGCAATTTTCCATTTTTTCCTTTTCTTTCTGAACGTTATCACCATTGGGTCCGTAAGAAGTCCATTCTGTGTTCCATTTCACACGAATATTCATGATGCTTCCTTTCCTATCTCGCTGCAACGAATGGCAAAATCACTCCACACTTGTGAGAAGTACATTGTTAGATGTAACCATGTATGCTTATATCAATTCAATACGACATAATCAGATTCGGTTAGCATTGCACAAAAAATGCGATTGAGTGACAATTTTTTCAGATCATCACCCTCCAAACTCTAGCTTTCCAGAAAACAAATCCCGGCGTATCCATTGATGACTCCGAATGGCCTCAATCTTCAATTTCTCCACTCGCAACGCATTCGCCATCACCGCCACATCCTGCGCGTAGTTGAGCCGCCCACATCGAATCGTCGAGCAGTTACCAAAGAAATGCTTATCCACGCTAGCCGGTCGCTGGGTTAAGCCGTAAATCGTAATGCCTTCCGAACGCCCTTGACTGGTACAGCGCCGCCAGCCCGCCACGGCACGCGATGGCAGCGTGACATCGGACAGTTCTTCCGCCACCAACACTAGATTTTTAGCCTGAAATGCCGCCATGCAAAAGATATCGAATAGCGCATGCATGCGCTTGTCGTCGCCCCAGGGCTGAAACGCCACCTTGAACGCCTTCTGGCCGGTGACGAGGCTGACCACGTCCTGCAGCCGAGTCACCGGCTGGGCGTAGCCTTCCCGCGCAAACTCGCCCTTGGTGTCCCAGATCATCAGCCGCTTGGGCTTGAGGCGCTGTAGTTCCGACATCACCCAGGTGGTTTTGCCGGAACCGGACGCGCCAATCGCCGCGTGGATTTCAGCCTTGTTGTTGCGGCTGATGGCCATCGCCGTTGCCCTCCTCTTTGTCTGGCTGGCTGGCGGCCTTGTCGGCACGGATCGCTTTCGCCAATTCCAGCCCTGCCGGCAGCCATACCGCCGCCATGCCGATTTCCGGCCCGAACTTGCCCAGCCAACCCGACGCCGACCAGCCGTATTTCTGCAGCACGGGTGCCGCTGCGGCTGCCATGGCCGGCGCTTTGCCAGTCAAGGTCTGGCCGGTACGCGGATAGACCGGCGTCAACATCGCCCCGGCCAGTTCCAGCAAGCCTCTAATGTCGCTTTCGTCGTGGTTGGCGTCAGGCGTGGCCATGGCGGGTTGCATCAACGCCTCCGCTTCCGCATCCAGTGCGCCCGCCTGCTGCAGCAAGGCTGCCGTCATGCCGTCGTGTGCTGTCATGTGCTCCCCTCCTGTTAACTCAACAAGGTGCCGGATTGGCGTGGCGGTTTGGTGGCCGGTGGCGTGGTGGCCGGTGCTGTGATGCTGGACTGCGGCACGGGTGGCATTGGCGTCAAGGCCGGACTGGGAATCGGTGGCACCGCCTCCGGAATCGCCGCCTTGACCGTGCCGCGCTTGCGCAGCGTGTTGTTGCTGCGCTCGCTGAACGCTTGCCCCTTATAGCCGCACCATTGGCAGGTGTAATAGGCCAAGCCGTTGGCGCCCTCTTTCAAGGCGGCTTCCTCAGTGCAGCAGGCGCATGGGATGCGCCCAATGGTCGGATTCGCTTTAGCCATGCAACACCACCCCGCACTTGTTCGCCACGGTCGCCAGTTGCCGCCGTAGATGCTGGATGACCTCTTGCAGCTCGCGCAGCTGATCCGCCTGCTCAACGTGGAGGGCGAGCGACAGCCGCGCCGCCTGCTTGATGTCGCCCGCCGCCAGCAGGGCGGGTTTGTGGTCGATGCTGTGCAATAAGTCGCTCAATTGCTGCTGTTTCGTACGCGTGGTCATAGTCCCTTTCTTCGATGCGCTGTAGTTGCGCGGCTAATGTGGCCGATACTGGCCGTTGCCGCCGTTCGTAAAGCCGTTGCAGGCCCTGCAAGGTCTTGCGCTCGGCGTGGTTATTACAGTTATTGACACGAGTCCAAGCTGCGCAGCGGGCTGCGCGGGTCGGGCTGGCCTGCGGCAGCGCCCGCCGTATTTCCCAGTGATGCACGCGGGTGGTGATGCATTGCCCGGTTTGCGCATCGGCGACGCCGATCACGCGGCAGCCAGTGGCCTCGCCGTATTGGTTGATGATGTCGCGGTCTTTCAGCGGCTGCACCGCCAGCGCCTGCCGTGGGCAATCGACGCCGCCCAGGATCGTCACAAATGCCGCCCACTGACTGGCATCCGCCGCCAAGGCGGCTTCCATCAAGGTGCCGGCGTGGCGCAGGTCGCCGAAGGTTTGATGCAGCCGTTCTCGCGGCGCCTGTTGCCCCAGCGCGTCTTGTAGACTGCCTTCGTCCTGTTGCAACTGGCGGGCATGCAGCCGCCGCAGTTCGCGCCATACTGTGACCGGGGCGGTGCCCAGTTGCTGAAACTGGCGGATGCCCCACACACTGGCCCAAGCCTGTACCCGCTCGGCGGCTTCCGGGGCATCCAGCCCGTCAAAGTTGTCGCCGATGGATTCGCCATTGATTTTGCGCCCGGTCAAGGTCTTGCACAGGTACTTGACCACGTAGCCCGCTGCCGTGCCGCGTTGCCAGTCAATCTCCACGGCTTGACAGCGAATCTCTTCGCGGCCCGCCACCTCTTCCGGGGCGTCGCGCAAGGCGTAGTGCCGGAAAACGTCAATGGTGCGGGCTTGCTGGGCGCGTGGGGTGAACACCAGCAGATGCCAATGCGGGCAGCCGTCGTGATGCGGTTCCACCACCCGCAAGCCGTACAGCTTGATGCCGTCCTGATGCAGCACCGCCCGGATGTCGCCCCACAGATGGGTCAAATACGCCTGTGCATCGCGGGGGGTGCTGCCGTCGTATTTCTCGTTCGGCTTGCCGCTGTCGCGGTACACCGCATGAAAGCGTGACGGACAGGAAATGGTGATGAACAAGCCGACATGGCCGACATCTTTAGCGATGGTTTCGAAGCCGCGGATGCGCACCATCAATTCGGCAAAGCGCACCTGCGGATTGCTGACGCCGACATCGGCCAGTTCCGCCAAGGTGTAACAGTCGCCGGCCTCGTTGACGGCTTCGGTCTGCTCCAGCATGGCGCGATTGCGCCGTTTCTGCTGCCGAACCCGTTGCATGGCGTCGTCCGACACATACAGGCCGGCGCCGCGCCACACCTGCCCATTGCGGATGGCTGCGGCTTCTTGGGTGCGGCTATGGATGACGCGCAGTTGCCGACGCCACCATTTGGCGTCCTGCAGGCGTTTCAATAGCGTGTCGTCGGTGACGCCCTGCCGGCCCACCTGCGGGGCCGTGGCGCCCATGCGCAGCACGACGGCCTTGACCGCCGCCATCAAGCTGGCGTGACTCGGCCAGGGACGACGCGTCATCTCGGTGATGAAGTTCGCCAGTTGCGTGGCGCGGTGGCTCAGGTCGTGATCGTCCAGATCGGCCACGATCTGCAGGGCGTCTTGCTCCAGTTGCGCCCGCAGTGTGCCCTGTGCGGCAAACCCGGCCAGCGCCGCTTCCCACGCGCCCGCCATCATGTCCGCGTGAATATCGGCGGTGATGGCTTCCGCGAAGAAGTCCAGCAAATACACCTGCCGGCCAAAGGCTGCGCACAGGTGATCGCTCAGCCGGTCCAGTGCCACGCCCACTTCTCGATACAGGGTAACGCCCGCCTGCCAGTTGCCGGCCAGGAAGTGATCAATCGCTTGCTGCGCCAGCACGTCCTGAAAGTCGCTCGGCAAGTCCGCCAGCGCCCGCTTGCGCAACAGCTTGACCCAATAGACGTCCCACATGTCGCGGGCTTCGGACAAGCCGGGGGCATCGGGCACCGGATTGGTGTCCCGTGGGTGAGGTAAATCAAGCATTACTGGCCTTGCTGTAGTTGTAGTGTGTCCAGCGCATGCCATAACTGGCCGATGCGCTGGCGGATGGTGTCGAAATGGATGGGCTGCAGTCCCAAGGCCATTCGTTGATTGATACCGGCCATGCCGATGATTTGTTGATTCATGGCCAGCAAATTGGATTCGAGCAGCGCCACGGCTTCCAACTGGGCGCGGGTCAATTTGCGCACCGGTGGCGTGACCGGCGCGGGTTCGGCCACCATCAAGGGCACCGGCTTGACCTTCTTCGCCGCCTCGTGAATGGTTGCCCGCATGGTGGCTATAGAGATCGCCGCCAATTCCCGCCCGGTTGCCGTTTGCATGTGTCCTCTGTTCAGGTTCGATTTACGCTGTATCAGCTAATGTGTCCGGTACCCCTACCTGACCCCTTCCTGATAGCCGCCTGCTGCGGTCTCACTGCGCAATGGCGCGCTAAATGTGTCGCTGCGTGACTGGCGAGAAAAGATTAGTCGATAACTAGGCTAGTAGTCGATATACCCACCACTGTTGACAGGGTATTTTGCCTCGCTAGATCATTCACCCCTGCGCACTCTGGAATTTTGCACATGCTGACCACGCTAGATTGGATTTCTGCATTAAAAACAACATTATGCATATCTTCAGACTATGGAATCGCTAAACATCTCGGGATTTCCAAGCATGCAATATCGAAGTATCGGCGGAAAAATGAGGCATTTGGCCCTAAAACAGCAGAAAAGGTGGCAGAAGTTTTGCAAGTGGACCCTGCTATATTGTTTGCAAGTTCTGAGTATGAACGAGCAAAAAGCAACAGTGAAAAGGACGTTTGGCAGGGAATTTACGAGAAAATTGGCGGGTTGCAAGCCGAGGAATTAATAAGGAAAAATATAGAATAATTTCCCTATTTGTTGCTAATTGCAACTATTGTTAAAAATGCACATTATGCGAATTTTTATGAGGCCAAAGCAATGCCTTTTGAGAGCGGCATTGAGCCGCTCTTCAGGATTCAGCTCCGGGCTATAGCTTGGCTTGTGCTCAGCCAGCATCTCACTACTGATTCGCAAGATGCCTGAAAGGGGTCAAAATCGGATGGCCGCATCCACCTCCGTCACCAGTGCGTCCAACAGTGACCGGGCATCATGATGTCGTAGTAGTCCAGCCCCCTGCCCCGCATACATTGGGACCAAATCAGGACGGTGCTGAGAAATAGCCGCCACCTTGATCGGGCTGGTAAACCAACTGTGAATCGGGTAGCTTGGAAAGCTCGCCTCATATGGGCGCATCTCATCCACAAATCGATTGCGAATGAAGCGTGCAAGTCGACCTGTCCCGGCACGACTTAGCATCGTGTATCTGGCCTCCGGACTAAAAAGCATGGCGCGATGCAGGTCACTGGTGGCAGATTCACGGCAAGCGAGAAACGCTGTACCGATCTGTACGGCTTGCGCGCCCAACATCAGTGCCGCTGCAATACCCCGTCCGTCCGCAATGCCGCCGGCAGCAATGACGGGTGCATCGACTGCATCGACGACCTGGGGAACTAACGCCAACGTACCAGTCAATGATTCTTCTGCGGGTTGCAAAAACGATACCCGATGGCCGCCCGCCTCCGCCCCGGTAGCAACAATCATGTCCACACCGGCTTGATCCAATAGCCTTGCCTCATCTGGCGTGGTCGCAGTGCCCATTGTAACGATATCAAGCTCCCGACAACGAGCAAGCACATCGGCCGCCGGTATGCCATAAACAAAACTGAATACCGCTGGGCGCGCTGCCAGCAGCGCATCGATCTGTTCCTCATAGGCAGGCATATATCGCACTGGCTGGATCGGCAAGGGAATGCCCAGTTCCCGATAGTAAGGCGCCAATCGCGCCGCGTGTTGTGCAAAGTCGCTATCACTGATAAGCGGGTTGTCACTGTCCTGATAGGGTATCCAAAGATTGAGTGCAAATGGGCGCGCTGTTTGCGCCCGAATGGCCTTAGCTATCTCGTTGATTTGTGCCCCACTCAAATGATGGGCGCCAAACGAGCCCAATCCCCCAGCTTCCGCTACGGTAGCGGTCAACGTCACCGACGATAGTCCACCACCAAAAGGACCCTGGATAATTGGGACGGTCAGACCAAGCCGTCGTGTAATTTCTGTATTTGTCCACATAAGCTATTCCATGTCGTCTTGTTTGTTAGCTGCGTGCGTTAGATACGGGGTCGTAGTGCGCCAGGCGCCTGATTCGATTACCGCCTAGTTCAGCAACCCTTCAGCCCGCATTGCCGACTGAACCGCTGGTCTACTAGCAACCCGTTTTAAGAATTCACCTAAAGCCAAGTGAGGGGACAGATCCAGCCCAACATGTTTTGCCCAACCAGCCACTACAAATAGATAAGCATCGGCTGCGGTGAAATGGTCACCCGTCAGGTAATGTTTGCCTTGCAACTGACCAGATACCCATTCGAACTTTTTGTGCAATGCGGCCGTGAACACCGCTTTGCCTGTTGTGTCTAGTGCTGAATGAAACAGAGGGCTGAACGATTTGTGCAGTTCAGAGGTGATGTAATTTTGCCATTCCATCACCCGGTAACGAGCCATACTCCCCGCAACGGGCATCAAGTCGTGTCGTGCGGCACGGTCACCAATATACTGGGCAATGACTGGTCCTTCGCTCAAGTACTGACCATCTTCCAGTTCCAGCAGTGGCACCTGCCCCTTCGGGTTAACCACATAGTAGTCCGCCCCTTGCGCAGTCTGATGTTCGGCCGTGTCGACACGGACCAGCGAGAATGCAAGCCCAGCTTCATGTAACATGATGTGGGGCACCAATGAGCATGCACCTGGAGAGTAAAAGAGTTTCATAGTAGGTTTCCTGGGTAATTGTCATGGCAGGTAGGCAAACTGCCGATCGGACTGTTGCGATTGGGACTAACGGGCACTACGCTGCGCGTCCAGCGCTTTAATGAACAGTTCAGCCAAGGTGGCATCAGAGAACGGCTGTTGACCGGTGATCAATTCCCGATCCTGCACCACTTCACTTTTCCATTTGCCGGCGTTCTGCACTCTCCCTCCCGCTTCAGCCAGCGCCTCTGCGGGGTAAAATGCCACTTCACCTTTGAGCTGGCCAGGTTCAACCGCGCGCTCCTCTGCAGTGGAAAACACCGTCATCCTGTAGCCGGCATATGGCCAACCATCGGCGAACTTGCGCTGAGATGCCTCATCATTCTTGACGAGTGCCTGATGGAAACCTGATGCATTCGACAGCGTTGACAACAGCGCGATCGGAGCATGGCATAGCAATGCGGTCGGGCGGCCACTGTCATGAAAGCTGCGCAGGATTTTTCCCAAATCTGGATCCTTCACCAGATCCTGCATGGGCGCATGGCCTCCTGGTAGGAAGATGCCAACATAACGATCGGTGCCTTCGCTCACGACAGCGCTCAACTTCTTTGGTTTTTGCAACGATACAAGTTGTGCCACAAACTGTTGTGTCGCAGCTCGTTTGACATCGTCACCACCAAAAAACAACTTATTGTTGGAGTGCGCGTCCATTGACGGCGTGTTGCCTTTGGGATTGGCAAATACGGGGGTGTACCCGGCTGCTATCAATTTTTGAACCGGTACTGCCAATTCATTGAGGTAGTAGCCAGTTGTATAGCGTTTACCACCTTTCAATTCCAACTGATGCTCACTCGACACGACGACCAGTACCTCGCCATGGGATTGCGCCCATGCTGTTATCGGCATACCAATGCCGATAACAGCTGCCGTGATCCATTGTTTAATCATGATAATGGGCTTTCTGTTGTGATAAACCGCAGACTCGTTGCGGCGACGAAATGCAGTCTATTTGTTCCGTGCTCGTAGATAAATAGCGTACCATTTACATATCTTGATACATGATGTAATCAATAAATGAAGCGTCAGCTTGATGATCTGCAATTAGGCAGCATGGAGTTATTCTGTTTGGCCGCAGAATTGGGCAGTTTTACTGCAGCCGCAACTGCGGCTGGTGTCACCCCCGCAGCAGTCAGTCGATCGGTATCCCGACTGGAGGCCCGACTAGGTGTCAGGTTGTTTCAACGCACCACTCGGCATATTTTGCTCACCGATGGGGGACGACTGTATTTTGCACAGTGTCGTCAAGCACTCAATTTGTTGGTAGAGGCTGAGCGAGAGGTGACAGGTCAGCAGGTGGCCCCTGTCGGCTGTCTGCGCATCAGTTGCTCAACGGCTTATGGTCATTACCGACTGCTGCCCATGCTGCCTGCCTTCCGCGCCCGTTTTCCTGGCGTACAAATAGAAATCCATCTTTGCAATCGCAACATTGACTTTGCTGGTGAGGGCTTCGACCTCGCCATTCGCGCACGTCCGCCGACAGACTCCAGCTTGATTGCACGTAAACTGGAGGATGCTATGTTGGTCGTGGTGGCAACACCAGATTACCTTGCAAGGGTGGGTACGCCCACCACCCTGGAAGCACTACGTCAACACAGCTGTATCCAATTTGAATTGCCTAGCAGTGGCAAGCGCATCAGCTGGCAGTTTCAGCAAGATGGCAACGATGTGGACGTCATTACCGAAGGCGACTACTTTGTATCGGAGGAAGTGCTGGGCGTTGCGACATTGGCACGTAGTGGCGCTGGACTCTGTCAGACCTATCGTTTCGTTGTGGCGGAAGATTTGCGCCAAGGTACGTTAGTCGAGGTACTCCAGCCATTCGCTGGTCGATCACGCCCCTTTTCACTACTCTATCCACATGGTCGGCATACCCCCCAGCGAGTGCGGGTGTTTATCGATTACATGATCGCTGAATTAGGGTCGGTTAAGGCATCTCTGCACGAATCTGGTTTCCGGTAAACTAGCAGCCACCCGCCTTTCGAGAGCGCTCTACCATGCAAGCATCGGGTCAACTGAGTTTCAGCGACATCGAGTACGCTGGCAAAAAGAAAAAGACACGGCGTGAGCTGTTTCTGAGCCGAGGTGAAACTCCTTGGGTCTACTCACCATTTCGGCGCCAAAGTGCATGTGGGGGGTGGATGACCAGACGGGACTGATCCACACCTTGAGGCTCACGGCCGGCAACGTGGCTGACGTCAGCGAAGCGGCCAAGCTGTTGTGTGGGGAAGAACGGGTGATGCAGG
>NZ_SCOH01000070.1 GCF_005503445.1 Chitinivorax sp. B
GGCGGAACAGTTGCTCGCCATTGAACATGAGCTGGCCAGTCGTCGAGCCAAGGTTGAGCATGTGTTTTTCGATCTGAAAGTACGCTTCGGGTATGCCAAGGTGCGTTACCGGGAGCTGGTGAAGAACCTCAGCCGATTGTTGTGCCTGGCGGCTTTGTCCAATGTGTTGCGTGCCGACCACTATTTACGCCGTCAGGGGATGATTGCGTCTTGAACGGGCCAAAAGCCCGGTAAAACGGGCTTTTTGGGTACAAAACGCGCCAACCTCACCCGAAATTCACCGAAGTTTCATGAAATTCGGTCTGACTCTGATTCCTGCAGAGCTGCCCTAACAGGCAGACTCCTTTAGGATCAACTTGGCGTTTTGAACTCTTTAAGGTCGATCACCACACTCTTTACGTTATTCCTGATATCAATCATGTTGATTCTGGACAGGGATTTGGTGCTTGGCCCCCAGTCCCATTCCGTGAACAGAATCTGGTTCTGGTTCAACCAGACCGGATCATTGGCATCAACATTCCCAACCTTGCGCAAGCCATTACCGTCGGGTTGAATCAGCCACAACTGTTGATTATCCAATGAGGCAGGATCACGATTACTGGTAAACACAATACCACCCACCCCCCAATTAGGCTGACGATTATCATACTTGTCACTAATCAAAGTCTTCACATCCGATCCATTGACATTAGCTGTCTTTATTGATGAACCGTCAGCTCTCAACTCGACATAAACTATTCTGTCCCCGCTTGGCGAAAATCGAGGCTGAATATCCTGATGTGACGTTGCAATTACCTTGGTTTTCCCAGTGCCATCAGCATTCATTATCCAGATATCTCTACCAGCCTTACCTGTATCCGAAGACGAATAAACAATTTTCTTCCCATCTGGCGACCAAGATGGGTTTTTGCTATCCCGCTCACTTAATGGCAATCCATTCAATATTAACTTTCCATCCGGCTGAATCAAATAAATACCTGAATCCGAGTCACTATTTCTTGAAACAAATGCAATTGCATTACCATTTGGCGACCAAGCAGGCTGTGAATTACTATTAGTGCTTTGAAATGGCATGTTTTTGACCTTTATCAAATTACTACCATCAATATTAGCAATCCATAAGCTCATAGTTCTATCATAGTTCGATGAAAACACAAGCTGCCTGCCATTAGGCGCCACCGACACATTCTCAACCATTACCCCTTGCTTATCCGGCTCACTTTCGGCAAACGCTACATGATTCAGCGCTATCGCCATTACTATCAATGTTAAAACTTTTTTCATTTAATACCCCTTAACCGTCAAGCATTATCTACCAAACATTTTGTCAATACCATTTTTAATTCCTAGCGCAGCTTTATTAACTGCCCCGGCACTATGTAGAATCTTCTCATCGCTACCATTCAAACGCGCAGTTTCCACCAATACAGCAGCTAGTTTTTTCTCTGCACTAATATTCAGCAATGCCAAATCCTTTCTAATTTCCGTTCCACGATCATTGGTCCCTAATTTGGCGGCCACACTGGCTGACAAAATTTCCGCCCAAGTCTCATTCATCGGCATGGCCGAGTTGAACAACACATAGGTTCCTGGTACGAACTGCCCTTTGATCCAACCATTTGAATTAATATGAACAGAAACTAATAACTTTGCGTTTTCATCCATGGCCCTAGCAACTCTCTTGTCAAAAGATGGGCAGGATTTCAAATTATTTTTTGTCAATACGGCCTTGTATTTACCTGAAGCATTCAAAAGGCTTTGCAGCTCTTTCGATATGGCCATTGTCAACTCATCTTCATGCAAACGACCAGGTGGCGGATCATTGGCCGGGAAATCCGTTGCCCCCACCGAACCCGGTTTCATACCTTTAGCTGCACATTCCAAGCCATGGCCGGGATCAATGGCAATGACGGGTTTTTCATCAACGGAACACGCCCACATCCACTTCGTTCCAATCAAATTTTCCTGCAGGTGACCTTCAGTACATTGCAGTTTCCGAGTTGCACTGTTACCAATAGTGTGCAGGCAAGTGCCGCCGCAGGTAAGAATCTTGTCAAATATATGAGCACAATTACTATCTTCAATTGGTGAAATATCGAAATTCTGCACTCGCGTCAAATATGCCGACATCCCAAAGTAATAATTGACAGGTCGCTCTCTGTAACTCCAGTCCCAAGGTCTAGGCGTAATTTCTACGCCACAATTGCGCTTTTCCATTTCCTTCTTTAAATAGACTACTGTCTCATCCCCGCGCATATTATATTCATATCCAGATAGCTCGGGTGAGCTCACTGCATTTGCACCTATACTGATGATCAAGCCAAGTAATGCGATACTTTTATTCATTCATTTCCCTAAGTTCAATGATTGTTAATTATTGTCTATATCAGTAACCATCAAAAAGCTGGGGAATTATAACCAATCAGGCATCTATTGACTATTAAAGTACTTTACTATAATTGTTTAAAAACATCAGATTAACTTACATTCGAATTATGGAAATAAAGATATTGTAATATTTAACTTGATATTTCATACCGTTATGTCGGACCACAATAGGGGTACGTCAGCCAAATATTCGAATTGTCGCAATTAAGCAAAACTGCAATATGAAAACGGCATGAGACTAAGCCCATGCCATTCTGGTGTCAACTATATACGGTACAGTAACAATTCAATGTGACTTCAATCACAGCCTCAAATCAAACCGCGCCACCAGTTCACGCAGCACCCGTTCAACGGTATTGCGTTTCGAATCCTGTAAGTAATCGGATAGTTCCGCTTTCTCCAAATCCTGCAAGCTATTGCCCAGCAATGCCACCAGCACTTCAGTTTTAGTGCTGACCTCATCACCAATCGCATCAATCACCTGACGAGTAGTGGATACCAAGGCCGCCTTGGGACGATCAAGCCAGAGTGTTTCATCATTCCCCGGCCGCAGGGTTGTAAACTGCCACGTGGCTTGCCAGTTCCATTGCGGGCCTTTGAAATGCAATACGGCTGTGTAATGAGTATGTGAGACAAACCCCTGTATTTCACGCTCGCGCTCAACCGCCATTGCGATCGCCGGACTCTGCAGGCTTGGCTGGCGCATCATGCTTCTTTGTCAGCAAAGTGACCATCGTAGTTGCCCTCTTAACAAACAGCCGCCACGGTGGTGCAACGTGGCGGCATCCAGAGCTAGATCAAGCGTGCGCAGCCATCGATAAGTCAACAAAAAGGTCAGCTTGCCGCTGTAAGGCGAGCGCCAGCCGTTCCAGCCCAATGCCAAACCCTGCGCCCTGTTGGTAGGCCCCGCCACCCACCACCTGTTTTTGTGCGCCCAGTTGTGGACAGCGCACCTCAAATCCCTCGCCACCCAGGTAATAGCTCAAACCGCGGCGGGCAAGTACATCGACTTCATATACCAGCCCCAGCGAATCCAGAAAACCCAAGCAGAGTGCAAGGCTGGAATCCCTTGCCACCGTGATATCGGGTGACAGATATTCGAAGCCCAGCTGGGTAAATTCGCGATAGCGCCCTGCCTGTGGTCGTTCGTATCGATAGCAACGGGCTGTATAGAAATACTGCCCATTTGGCGATTGCTGCAGAAAATCGGCAGACATTTCCTGAAAAATGGCGGTGGCCTCCGGGATCAGGCAACATGGCCGCCCTTTCTTGTCCGGGAAGGCCCACATCTGTTCGATAACTTCACTGCCACCCGCTTTGGCAATGAAGGTATCCTGGCCCCACAAGGCAGGCAGAATGACTTCTACTGCACCCGCATCAATGAAGATAGCTCCGGAAGCGCGCCTCCAGATTTCGAAGGGTGGCTGCCTCTTGGCCGATATAGATCTGGGTGCCGCGAATCTTGCTCATTTCAGTCTCCTGACTTGGAAAATAAAAAAGGCGCCGATGGCGCCTTGTGGTTTGCTGTGTGTCGGGAATCAACGCTAGTTGCGAGCAACCTGATTGCGACCGACACGATGGACAAGCATCACCATGGCGCTTGGTATAAAGCGGCAATGATGGTGATGTGAGTGATTGACTGTCTGCTTGTCCATGCCTGCAGTCTGCCATGGCTGCTTTGCGTTTTGCAAGCAGATATCCGGCAACACCCTGTTATCGATAAGCCAGCGCACAAATCTGGCCTAGCAGCCTGTCGGACTTGAGCGATCGTCGCGAGCCGAGTGGGAAAACGAGGCCGGATTGGCCCGTTTTCGAGGCGCATAGTGGGCCTATGCAACGAGAAAGCGGGCAAAAACGGGCCGTTTCTCCCACTGGCGCAGCAGATCAGCCTCAAGTCCGACAGGTTGCTAGCCCTGTCGCACCTCAACTGCCCCACGCAACGCGTTGATCTGCACCAGGGTGGGCGGTGTGGCCCCTGCAGCCATGCAAGCCACAGCCCCTGCCGCCATGGCCTGCTGCAGATGCGTGGCAGGTGACGCGGCAGGATGCAGCATCAGGCTATGAATCAACCCACCCATGCTCGCGTCCCCTGCCCCGACCGTATCCACCACCTGGATCGCAGGCGGTCGGGCCGACCAGCACTGTGACGCAGTATGCAGTTCAGCCCCTGCGGCCCCCTTCGTATAAAAATACAGGGCACCTGGGTTCCAACGGCGAAGCCGTGTGAATGCATCATCCAGATCGTTTGTACGAAACAGCCCAGCCAGGTCTTCATCAGAAACCTTCACGACATCTGCCAGCTCAACCATCCGCTGCAGCGTCCAGTCATACCGGGTATCCATGGCGTTGCGGAAATTGGGGTCATAAGCCATTTTCGCCCCTCGCGCTTTCAACTGCTGTGCCAATGCAATCAACCGCTCCGACAAAGGTGGCCGGGCCAGACTGATACCGCCGAACAACACCCATTTCACCTGTGACATCCAATCGGCTGGCAATTGGGTGGGATCAAAATGCAGATCGGCACTGTCATCGCCAACAAAGAAATACTTAGGCGGATGGGTTTGGTAGACCATGGCCAGTAGCGGTGAAGTGGCTACCCGCTGCAGAAAACGAAGGTCCAGCCCCGCCTGCTGACTGGCGTCCCACAGGGTATCGCCAAACACATCCTGACTGATGGCCCCACCGAATGCCGATGACACCCCCAGCCTCGCCATGACACGGGCCACATTCCACGGGGCACCACCTGGCTTCGCTAGCCAGGCATCGCCTTCACCTCGAATCATGTCGGTCAATGCTTCACCAAAGCTGATGAAAGCCGGAAATGCATCAACCATGTCGGGCCTCGCATGGGAGTACGTTCAATACCTCGTAACACGCCCCCATGGTGTGATAATCGGTTTTTCCAGCAGGACTTTTCTCGTTGCTGTAACGGGTACCATCACGACGCAGGATGCGGTACCAGGCACCATACTGATGATCTACCAGATGAGCCCAGCTGTATTCCCATAGCTTCTGATACCACTGCCAATAACGGGCTTCGCCCGTCGCATCCGCCAACAAGGCGGTAGCAGCTAGGCTTTCGGCCTGCACCCAGAAATATTTGTCGCCATCGCAAATGCTACCATCCGGCGCAAAGCCATAACACAGGCCGCCATGGGATTCGTCCCAGGCATATTGCACGGCGGCATTGAACAACTGGATGGCACGCGGCAACAGCCAGTCACCCGGCTGCTGCAGCTGGCTGGCATGGCGACGCATGATCAACAACAACTTGGCCCATTCGGCGAGATGGCCCGGTTGATAACCCCAGGGACGGAAGATATTGCTCTTGTCGTCGCGGTTATAGTCCCAATCCACCGACCAATCCGCTTGGTAGTGCTCCCAGATCAGGTTGTCGGCCAACTCGGCCTGACGCAAGGTGATGTGCCGGGCCAGGGCTTCCGCACGATGCAGATAGCGAACGTCACCCATTGCCTCAAACGCTGTCAACAGCGCCTCGCACGCGTGCATATTGGCGTTCTGGCCACGATAGGATGACAGCGCCGACCAGTCTGCGCTGGCTTCGTCGGCATACAAGCCAGTATCTGCCTCCCAGAAGTGCCGTTCCATCAATGCATAGGTTTCGTCGAGCCAGGGTCTGGCCTCATTGATGCCGGCCATGACCGCATGCGCATAGGCCAACAGAACAAAAGCCAGGCCGTAGCAATGATTGGTGCCATCCAGAACGGTCTTCCCCCCCCCCTTCCAGTTCAACAACCATGCGTAACCACCCGTTGCTGGATCACGATGCACATCACGCAAAAATGCCAGGGCATGGCGGGTTGCCTGTAAATAGACCGGGTCCTGAAAATGGCGATACGCCATCGCATAGTTGAATACCATACGGGTGGAACTGACCAGATGACGAGTGTGGGCGTCATACACCGTGCCATCATCCAAAAAGAAATGATAACAACCGCCATTGGGGTCGATAGCACGAGGTTGATAGAACGCCATGGTGTGCTGAATATGATTCAACAGGGTTTGCGGACGGAAAAAATCCGGAAAATCAGTCATCGAACAACTCCAAAGATAAGGCGAATGAATCAGCCAGTAACTTCCACCACACTGCTGCCTCGTATCACCAACGTGGTGGGCAAGGTGACATGCTCGGCATCCATTTTCCCGCACAATAACCACTCCACACCCGCACGGCCCAGCGCCTCTTTGTCGACTTGCAGCGTGGTCAACGGCGGGTTGGCCAAACTGGCCTGAATAATGTCATCAAACCCGACAATGGCCATGCCTTGTGGCACGGGCAGGCCAACATCACGGCAGGCTTGCAGGCAGGCCAATGCAGTGGTGTCGTTGTAGGCAAAGATGGCATCGGGTGGATCGGGCAGCACCAGCAAGCGATGCACGGCAGCCATGGCAGCAGCGGTCAAATCCTGGCCGGGCTCCATCATGATGTCCAAATCAGGGTCTGCCAGCACCTGCGCATCGAACAAGGCCTTTCGATACCCACGTGTTCGTTCACGAATGCTGTAATGCGACAATGGCCCAGCCAGCATGGCGATTCGGCGTCGGCCCTGTTCCAGCAGATGTTGCACGGCCTGACGGGCGCCATCGAAATGATCGGCATTGATTGAAGGGATACCTGCGGCCCAGCCATCCACCAGCACCAAAGGCTTGCCCGTTGCCTGCAAGCAACTGAGGATTTCCGGCTCCACATAACCGGCGCACAACAACACATCCGGGTCATGCAACTGAAGTCGTTCCATGACCGGCTCGGCCGGGTCCAGCATCAAGACAGAAGGCACGATACCGGCATCACGACAGGCCGCTTCCACACCAGTCAGTACGGGTGAGAAGAACGGGCTATGGGCCATGGAACTGTGTTGCCGATGCAATAGAAAAGCCAGACGACTGATTTTGCGCTGTTTGAGGCGGCGTAGGTCATAGCCCAGGCTTTCCGCCATCGCCAGCACATGACGCCGGGTTTCATCAGTCAGGCCAGGTTGTTGCTTCAACGCACGAGACACCGTACCAACCGAACAGCCAGCCAGCTTGGCAATGTCACGCAAGGTCGCCATGGATCGCGATCAGGAGGTGATGAAAAGACATCAGGATCATTGCAATGCCGTTTGTTTAGTAAAAAAATGAGTGTGATCCATCATACCGAATATCAGTCTGATGAAGCCCATTCATTATCTTATCAATCAATAAATAGCAATGTTTATTTTGTTTAGTAAACAATAAGAACCAAATGCGATACAGCCGTGTTGATAAATATCGAAATGGGATATCTCACAGCAAATCAGCCTGCTGTAGGCTAAATTAAATAACAAATGACATATCTGCTTTGGAGTGGGGCCATGATCGGGTTTTGTCGCGCTGCATTCGGCATGGCCTGCATCGTCTTCAGTGGATTGAGCATGTCGTCGCCGGCCAATGCAGCCAAGTCCGTCTCAGCATATAACACCTATCTTTATTCCCCCTTCGTGATGCCGCAGGGAGGCTTGGCTGCAGAGCTGGTGGATTACTTGAATGCTCGGCTGACAGGCCGTTACCAGTTACAGCTCCAACACCTGCCACGTACCAGACTAGTTCGCGGCTTGCTGAAAAACCCCACCCAGTTTGATGGCGTGGTACTTTTTCTCACCCCTCGCTTTGTGGAAGATATCGGCGAACAACATTTTCTATGGACGCGTGGCATGTTCAGTGATGGCAATGTCCTGCTGTTCCGTGGTCCCCAATCCCCGACCATCGCAACACTGAATGATTTGCAGGGCATGCGGTTTGGGGGGGTTGCAGAATCCCATTATCAAGGCCTGGATGAGCTGGTCGCCAAAGGCCTGCTGATAAGGATGGATACCACCTCCATGCCGATCAATCTGAAGCTCGTCATCGCGGGCCGCATCGATTTTACCCTGGGCGTGGAATCCGCCCTTCTTGCCGTTGCACGGGAACAGGCACTCAGCGGTTCACTGATTGTAGTCCGCCCACCATGGGACCCACCGTTCAATCGGCGCATATTGATCGGTCAACAGCAACCGGAACTGGCCAAACTGCTGGCCGATATCGTCGATGTCATGCCCTACGACCCAACCTGGCAGAACATCGCCAAGCGCTATCAGTTGAAACCACCCCAACCTCAAGCACCTGCTTCCCCGTGACAGCCTTTTCTTGCTGAGCCACGATCAATACCGAACGTGCGTTTTCGTCTGAAACAATCCAAATTGCTTGCCAGATACGGCATTCCAACATGCCTACAACTTCGTTACCCAAAACAACTGCTCATTCATCTGGAATATTCCTCCGCTTATCTACCTTGACTTGTCGCAGCAGAGACTCCACCCCAACAATCCACCTCTGAATGACAAAATTCGAATTTAATCACACTCTGATTTATGACCTTGTTAATTGCCCTTAAGGCAATCCAACCGCAATCAGATGTGACAATCCGCATCCCCTGTTCAGATTCACTCTGACTTCAGCGCTATTGGAGACCGCTGCATGAAGAAGTATCTTGCGCATGTCCTGTCTGTCTGTTTGTTGTTGGCAACCCCGGTGTTATTGCAGGGTTGTGGTGGAGGTGGTAGCGACTCGTCTGGAAATGGCACCACAACTAATCCTGCAACCCTGCCTGATGCCAGCCCGGTAACGCAATCTGAGGCTTCCCGCTTTCTGGCACAGGCCAGCTTCGGCCCAAAGCCTGGTGATATTGAGGCGCTGGCACCACAAGGTTATGCACGGTGGCTGGAAACCCAATTCGCGATGGCGCCAAGTTCAGCCCATCAACTTTATGTCGACCAGCAACTGGCGGTCGGCAATAAATTGTCGTCCAACATGGTGTACGAAAGTTTCTGGAAGCAGGCTGCCGGTACGAACGACCAATTGCGGCAACGCATGGCCTTTGCCCTGTCAGAAATATTCGTGATCAGCCTGGATGGGGCACCGTCGGAATACCCTCGCGGTGTAGCCGACTATCTGGACGTGTTGGGCAAACACGCATTCGGCAATTACCGTGATCTGCTGGAAGCCGTATCGCTTAATCCGATGATGGGCCTGTATCTGTCGCACCTGCGCAATCGCAAGGAAGACCCGGCCCGTGGCCGAGTGCCAGACGAAAACTATGCTCGCGAGGTCATGCAACTGTTTTCGATCGGCCTGAACGAATTGAACCCAGACGGCACCCCCAAGCTGGTCAATGGCAAGCCAGTGGAAACCTACACCAATGACGATGTCAGCGGCCTTGCCCGGGTCTTTACCGGTTGGAGCTGGGGCGGCCCGGATCAGTCGGACAACCGCTTCTACGGCAGCGACAAGGACCCGAACCGAGATGTGCTGCCGATGCAGAACTACGCCAAGTTCCACTCCAGCAGCGAAAAGCGCTTTCTGGGGACGGTGATCCCTGCCGGCACGGGTGGTAAGGAAAGCCTGCAAATTGCGCTAGATCGGTTATTCAATCATCCGAATACCGCCCCATTCATCTCACGCCAGTTGATTCAACGCCTGGTCACCAGCAACCCCAGCCCGGCTTACGTACAGCGGGTAGCAACCGCCTTCACCAATAACGGCCAGGGCGTGCGTGGCGACATGAAATCAGTCATTCGCGTCATCTTGCTGGATAGCGAAGCACGTGACATGAACCAGTTGAACAGCCCCAGCGCCGGCAAGCTGCGTGAACCAGTCGTGCGCTTGGCCAACTGGATGCGTGCCTTTGCCAAGCCATCGGTATCGGGTCGTTATCTGATAGGCAACACCGATAGCACCACTTACTCGCTGGGACAGACGCCGATGCGCTCTCCTTCTGTATTCAACTTCTTCCGCCCTGGTTATGTGCCACCTGGTACCGCCATTGCAGAACAAGGCTTGGTCGCGCCGGAATTCCAGATCACCCATGAAACCTCGGTCGTTGGTTACTACAACCTGATGCAAGACGTGGTAGCCAAAGGCATCGGCACTTCCAGCAATGGCGTACGAGATGTCGCACCCGACTATGCGGCTGAATTGGCCCTTGCCGACAACCCGGACGCCTTGGTGAATCGTGTCGAACTGATGTTGAGCTATGGCAGCCTGCGCCCTGCCAATCGACAGCTGATTCGCGATGCAGTCAATGCCATCGCCATCCCGGCCGACGTCAACAAAGCTGCCACGGCCCGCCGCAATCGGGTACAGATGGCCATCTACCTGGTGATGGTGTCACCGGAATACCTGATCCAGCGTTAGGTTCTAAGGAAAATCATCATGACAACACGTCACACCTCACGTCGCGAATTCCTCCGTCAATTGGGTGCCTTCAGTATGCTGGGGGCCGCCGCACCGTTCGCGTTGAACCTGTCAGCCATGGGAAATGCCGCCGCCGCCAGTGCTGATGAATATCGTGCACTGGTCTGCCTGTTCATGTTCGGTGGCAATGATCACAACAATACCGTGATCCCGTTCGACACTGCGTCTTACCAAGCTTACAGCAACGCCCGCAGCACGTTGGCCCTGCCACAGAACACGCTGCAGCAACTGGCCGCCAGCAATATCACCGATGGTCGACAGTTTGCGGTACCGGCCGAATTGGCCCCATTGAAGAATCTATTCGATCAAGGCAAGGCTGCTGTCATCGCTAACGTGGGTACGTTGCTGACCCCGATTGCCGACGCGGCTGAATACCGCTCAGGCAAAGTGCTGGTGCCCCCCAAGCTGTTCTCACACAACGATCAGCAAGCAGTATGGCAGGCCTTGTCGCCAGAAGGTGCGCGCATTGGCTGGGGGGGCCGCATGGGTGACCTGTTGATGAGTCAGAACAATGCAGCTCAGTTCACTGCAGTCTCGGCGGCATCCAATGCGGTATTCCTGGCGGGGCTGCGTGTCAAGCAATACCAGATCGGCACCAACGGCCCGGTTGGCATCAATAACCTGGCAGGTACACTGTTTGGCAATATGCAAGGCGGTGCCGCATTGCGCAGCCTGATTACCCAACAGGGCAATCAGTTGCTACAGGATGAACACGGCAAAGTCACGCAACGCTCGATTGATGCCTTCATATCGCTCGATGCCGCGCTGCGTGGTCTGCCTGCAACCGATGCGCGCGTCGCACTCAGTACCGCTGCCGCCAACAACCGGCTTGCACAACAGTTACAGATCGTTGCACGAATGATTGGCGTCAATCAGGCGATTGGTGTCAAACGGCAGGTCTTCTTCGTCAGCATTGGCGGTTTTGATACGCACGACAATCAGTTGGCAACCCAAGCGGGTTTGCACACCAGCATGGCGCAGGCAATTGATTATTTCTACAACGCGACCGTACAGCTGGGCTTGTCACAGCAGGTGACTTTATTTACCGCTTCCGACTTCGGCCGTACGCTGACCAGCAATGGCGATGGCTCGGACCATGGCTGGGGTAGCCATCATTTTGTGGTTGGCGGTGCAGTGAAAGGCAAACAGATTGTCGGCAACATGCCCGTCAGCCAACTGGGCACAGCTGAGGATGTCGGCTCCGGCCGCTTACTGCCCCGCATCGCGGTGGACCAGTATGCAGCCACACTGGGGCGCTGGCTGGGTGTGGCCGATAGCGACCTATCAACCGTATTGCCGAACATTGGCCGTTTTGCCACTTCGAACCTTGGCTTTCTGTAGATAAAAAAACCCGCAGCGGTAAACGGCTGCGGGTTTTTCAGTACACTTGATGCCGTACTAACGCGTTTCTGGCAGCAATACATTGGGTCCCGCGCGCCTCTCCGATCCTCCCCTGCTTGCCCACAACGCCAATGCCATCCCGGTCAATGCCAGCACCAACACGGGGATCACCATACCATTCAGTCCATATCCATCGACGTACCAGGCAATGACAGGCGGCCCCACTGTGGCACCCAGATTGCCCAGTTGGGCAACTGCGCCATGGGAATACGCCTGATCCTCAGGTTGCCTGGCCAGATACGGTACCGTGGTGAATACCGAGCCTTGTACCAGCCCAGACACGAATAACAGCCCTAGCGCAGCAGGTACCACCGCGCCGATGGCCACCATCCATGGCAGGCCAATCGCGGTAACACCTACGAATGCAAAACATAACGCAGTGAGCCGTACCGGTGTGATGAAAAACTGCGCCAGCACGCCTGCAACAAAGGTACCTGCCACACCACACAGCGGCATGATGAAGGCCAATGATGCCCGGTCGCTGTCGCTCATCAGCCTGGGGACAAACGTCAGCAATGCGATGAACATACAAGTATGGAACCAAAACAGGATGCCGGGCAGTGCAGTGGCACGCCTGGTATAAATCTGCACATGCTGGGCAATAAAGGTACGCAAGGTCAGCACGGTTGCCCCAACATCTTCTGCCGCCCGCCCTGCTCCTGGCTCTTATACCCATCTGACGCTGCCGACGAAC
>NZ_SCOH01000071.1 GCF_005503445.1 Chitinivorax sp. B
TTCTTCACACTCTGCGCGTCCACGATCAAGAACCTGCTGCAGGCGTTGCGCCCCCGTTTCTCGCGGGCCGCGCCAACCTGATTTTTTAAGCGCCTGCTCCAGCAGGCTACCACTGTAAGGCCAGCTTGAACCGAATCAGCAGGAAGAAGCTTTATCCCAGCGTTGCGAAGAGATTGATCCCCAAAGGAAGCAATTCGCACGATCAGACGCTGATCACCCCTCCGGAAACTTACCTACCGGTTGTACCGATTGGCGCTTCATATTGCCGAATCCATGTCAGCACGGGTCACACAGAACCCACATCAGATGTCGGTTATACGACAGCACGCCTTCCCCGCAAGCCACAAAAACGATCAATCCCTTGTGTTGTGGGGGAGTCCATATAGGAGGAATTAGGCCGTACTTTGCTCAAGCTCGCTGAGTAGTTTAGCGATTCGGCGTAAGCGGGTTTCAGGCGACTTTGCCTCTTCGATGCTCGCGATGTGCTTGCACCGAAGGCCGAACGGCAAGCTCTCGAAGGCTGTGCGCAACGCCTCGTGCTTGTTTAGCGCAGATGCAACATCATCTGGTTCTTCGACCGTTCGTGGTTCAACGTCAAGTTCAAGCAGGACTTCTACAAGATCGCCTTCGGATATCTTGCTTGCTTTGCGATTGGCTGCACTGATACCGACCAAGTGCATGCCCCGCATTGCTGCGATTCGGCTCCGCCAGCTGTGCCCGTTGATTGTTATCACGACGGGCGGACGTGTTCCAGCGTTCAGCTGCTCAAGAGCCTCCTTGGGAACTTCAACTGCTGTCGCGTTGCCGGATGGAACAACCTTTGCCTTGAATTTCATGATCTAGTCCCAATGCTGGCCTGTGTGGCCTATCGTGTTAACTAAACAGCCCGGAAAAAACGGGTGCTGTAGTGATCGGCGTGGTTCAAAAGGTGATACGAGTAAGCGATGTGGGCAGCACTCGGTGACGATAGCCCTGGTGTATGGAACGTAACTTCTAATGCTGCCGATCAGCGGCGAGCCTCTCCATGGCCCGTCCGCTGTATCGGCTGATTAGCCCAGAGTGTTCGCTACTCAAGCGACAGTGTCATCAATCCCTTGATGTCGGCGTCTGGAACCATTGCCCCGTCCCAGACACTGGTGAGGCGCGTGATCTTGCTGTCCTTATCAAGCGCGATGGCGGTAATGCCGCGGCGCACGGTCGTCTGGTAAGCGGGCCCCGCCCGCCATTCATAACCACCACCCATATCGCTGCCGACAACGTGGAGCAGCGACGAACCACCCCCTGTAGGCAGCTTCGCAAGTCCGCGCTCAAGATAACGTTGAATCGCCAGCTTGCCGAGAATCTGCGTGCGCAGCGCCAGATCCTCATAGACCGCGTCGTTGCTGAAAAGCGCTGCAGCGCCCTTGGCGTCCTGGCTTGCCATGGCGGTGTTCAGCTTGCTCGCCACGTCCCGAATCTTCGCCGAAGCATTACCCTGGACTGAGGTCTCCTTGAAATCCGTCGGGAACTTGTCAGCCGGCGTCCGCATTTGGGCTGCCTGCTCGGAACCGAAACTTCTGCCGTCCCAGTAGTCGATCCAGCGAACAATCTTGCCATCCTTGATATCGACCGCGGCGAGGATGCGAATCTCGCTACCAAACAGTTCCGGCGTGTCAGTGAAGGCCACTATGGCGCTGTGCTCGTCCCCGAGTATACGGGTCGGATAGGAAAGGCCCGAGGGCGGCCATTTCGGCATGTGCTCCGCAAACATGCTCTTGAACGCCTCATGAGAATAGAACGGCCATCCAACCGTAGCGTCGATGTATGTCAGCGTTGTCTTCGAAAAGTGATCCATCGTCGCATCCACCTCATGCCGGCTCTTCGCCGTGAAGAATGAATGAAAAAGCGCTGCCGCGCCTTTGGTCGCGTGCGTAGTATCAACGACCTCCGGGAATGGTGCCTTTTTAATTTGTGCGGTCGCGTTCGATTGTGCGATTGCGACCGGTGTCGTGAGCACGCCGACGGCGAAGGCTATGGCGGTGGCCACGCGGTGTGTTTGCATTCTTCAATTCTCCATTTATTGAGTTGACTGTGGTTGTTCGGTAGTTAACGTGTGAATTCAGCGGGCGCCACAGGCCGTACGCTGGAATGACTGGTTGGACCCGACACTTGGCTGGACCACAAGCGGTGGCAGAACACGGAACCAGACGCCAAAGGGTGCACACCGCCACCACGCCTGCCGTAGCCGGCGGGTTGACCTGTACAGCCACGAAGGCACGGGCCTGCACACCGCTACCAGTGCGGGTTATAAGTAGGGCTTCAAACCGCTACCAGAGCCACTGCTGGCGATGTTACCCCGAAACCGAAACAAGAGAAAACCAGGACTTGACAGTTAGGCAATGGTTTTCCGATCTGCTGGATGATTGACACCTTCCAAACACCCGGCATTGAAGCCATATTCTTCCGGATTGGAACGACGTTGATGATGAGTATAAATTCCACAAACATTGCAAAAGTAATGTTTGGCAGTGTGAGTATTAAATTGGTAGAGCCGTAGCTTATCCTCACCCTGCAAAATTTTAATACCAGAGAGTTTTACTGATGCGACTATGGCTCCTTTACGGCGACAGATTGAGCAATCGCAGCGCCTTGGGTTTTCGATGCCATTTGGCAGATCCAGTTCGAGCACGACACTTCCGCAATGACAAGATGCTTTGTGTTTGGGGTGAATAGTTGTTTCGCCAACTTGCTTAATCATTGCGTTTCCTTGAGTTACCTAACTTCGTAGGTAAAGGGCCACCTTGCGGGCGACCCAGCGGAGGCCGAAGGCCAGAGCGGCCTTGATCGGAACGTTAGCCGTTGCGTTGCTTACGTGACAATTTGAAATGACATTGCAGTAAACCCCCAGCGCGACCAACCCAACTGATGGTGCCCACCAAAACTGAATTTGAACTGATGAACCTGTTTTACGAAGCCGTCTTCTATGCTTTTACCAATTGGATGTATTTGATCAGAATGATCTACCCATTCTTGAGCAGCTTCATTCCATAGCGATGCCCATTCGTTGCTGGGCTGGAGAAACGCTATTGTGACTTTTGTAGGTGCTTTGCCGTCAATTGAAACTGCCTCGAACGTGAGAACAATCTTCTCTGTCGAGCGTGATGTGACTTCAAAACCTGTGTGATTCCAGAATATGGCGCGAAACTGATCAACGGAAGAGAAAGAGACCATATAGCGACGGCTAACGTTGACCGAAAGGTGAAGCCGTGCCCGTTGGCTTGGCGACGAATCCGCGCTCAATATCGCCGTTGAACCCAACTGACTCATAGAGCTTGTGTGCCTCAATGCGTTGCGCTCCGGACAGGAGCATGACTTTATAACAACCCAGTGACCAAGCTAGAGAGAGCGCCTGATCAAGGACAATGCGTGCATATCCTTTGCCGCGATGGGCCGACAGCGTGACGACGTGTTCGATGACACCGTAGGGACGGGCGCCACTCGCTAGATTAGGGATCGTGACCAACGTGCATGTGGCCACCAGAATTCCTTCGGCTTCGCAAACAAGAACGTGCACATAACCTTGGCTGAGAAGATTCGCGAAGATATCTTCAGCGACGGTGGGCGCAAGTTCTGGATCGTGTGGCCTCAGTTCCCGATAAAGCACGAGGATGCCATCAAGATCTTTGGTCTCAGCTTTGCGGGCGATTATGTTCATGTCTGAAGCGGATTAACGTTGACTGAAGGTTAGCCCGCTGGTTATTGGGCAACTTTACGGCACATGCAGTAGACAAATTTTTGCTCATGGCCGCCGGGCGTGTGATGCTCCTCACGCTCATGACTGATTAACGCGAATGGCTGGCCAAACTCTGCGTGTAGTTGACTAGCGCTATATCGCATGACCGGCAAACCACTGCATTTTGTTGGACCGTCTTCTGCAAATGTTGAGACGATGACAATCCCGCCAGGTTTTACCGAGCTAAGTACTTTCTGGACATATGCTGATCTTTCTTCGGGCGTTGTCAGGAAGTGAAAAACCGCTCGGTCGTGCCATACGTCGTAGTGATACGAAGGCAATGCAGCCTCAAGAACGTTTGCTTCCAACCATTTGATCTCTTGGGCGCGTAGACCAAGCCTGGCCTTTGCGGCTGCCAAGGCGGAGCCGGATAGATCAAGAACAGTAAGGTTCTTGAAGCCACTACCCAAGAGATCATCGGCCAGCATTGACGCGCCACCCCCGACATCAATGATTTCAGCCGAGAGAGGCACAGCGGAATTTTGAATCAGCTTCAAGGACAGCGCGGCGTGTTCTTGGAACCAGCTAACCTCCGTCGTGGACTTGGTGGAATACACATTTTCCCAATGATCTTTTGATTGCATAGCTGGCACCTGTGAGATTTTGAGACGGCCGAACGCCCGAATTCAGCGGCGCGCTTTAGCGTGTCCGCGCAATAACTTGTTGGGCGGTACACTCGGGTGACAGAATAAGAAGTATCAAAGCCCGCCTCATGTCGACAAGCGCAACCGTAAAGGCTTGGTATCATCTCGTTGGATGACGCCCTTGGCTTCGAGATCAAGTTGCGTTGCTTTCAACCACCATCCCGCCTTTGCACCTTCGGGAAACAGCGACTGTGGCAGCAGCGGGAGAATTCCGGCCTTGGCCTCGCCTACCGTTAATCCCGGTGATGTCTTGGGCAACACCGAGAGCAGTGCTTCTTTCATGGCCAAGTACTTGGCTCGATCCACGCGTTCGACGCGGCCCGGAGAATTTACGTTCTCGATTTCAATCTTTTCGGTGTCATTTCGCATCCAGACCTCCATTTACAAAATCGATGCTTGGCGCACGAAAACCCATGGCCGCCCAAGCGAAAAAGAGCCTTGCATAAAAGGAAAAGGTATGTGTACTGGGATTGGGCACATCGTCTGGAAGTATGACACCCGGAGGTCGGCTGCGGGTCATTGTTCTGATTTCGAGTGCGGGCAGGCCCGCAGCGGGCCAGAGGCCACCGTAAATGCTCAGCCAATGACCATTGGTGAACTCCAAGAACATCGGCGTGTTGCAACATATTGCGACTACGCGGCGCGTTGCGGACGCCTTTGACAACCGATGCTCACGCAGACGATCCCGACCCTTCTCGCACAAAACCCTGTCCTTTCGATAAAGCACAAACCGTGTGCCACCGCTTTGATTCAGTATGGGTGGTGCACCGGGTAATGATTGCAAAAACGCCCCCGCGTTCTGGCAATCAGCACAGAGACACTCAGCGCTGATGATTGGCTTGCCCTGAATCGCTAACGCCACCTGTCCACACGTGCAGGTCAATAGTGTCGCCTGGTGAATCATTGGTCATATCCTCGAGTTGTTTGTGACACCCAACGTTCGACGTCCCCTTGACGGAGGGGTTAGGCCACACCCGTGCTGGGCCACGAGTTGGAGGCCTACGCGGACTGACCTGCATGCTTGATGGCTGTGGCTTGGGACCATACCGCCAGCCAAGCGTCACCTTGTAGTTCATACGTGTCTGTGTGCCAGCAATGAACCGCTCCAGATGTGAACAGGAGCTTTGCTTTGTAGCGAATGACTGCCATAGACGGTGACAGTCGCACTTCGCAGGGGCCAATTTCCCAGGCTTCATAGCGTAGCTCGCCTGACGCTATGTCTTCAAGATAGCTTATTAGCGAGTAGGTTTTGCCACTTGGTGTGATCAGTTGGTACTGCGGTGAGTGAAGACGCTTTGCAAACTCGACATCCCGCTGAACCAAGGCTTGTGTTCGCTGGTACTCGAGTGAACGGATGTAGTCGGCTGAAGGAGTGGAATTCTGTTCCATGTTGAGCTACGGCAGTTGTTGTGTGGGCTAATGACGCTGTAGAAAAAACCGATTCTGAACGTGCAGTTCAGTGTCGGCATCATTTTTTGAACTGAATTTCAAATGCCAATTTGGTGTCTCGTTTTGATGTTGAATCCATTGCGCATCGCCCAAACCAACCCGGAGCGGCTGAGCCGGGCTGTGTAGTCGCAATGATGCGCGATTTTCATCGCTTTACTGCGTATAGCCATGGTTCGCCAGCTTTTCAATATTGTGCATCAGGTAGTACAGCTTCCATTGCCCATCGGCCTTGGCTTTTCCGCGCAGCGTAAAACGGTGCGATCGTTTGTTGCCCCGCAGGTTGCCAAACACCGGCGCCACCGTTGCAAATCGGCGCGCGTGCCCGATTTGGCTTTGCTGGCATTGGCTGGAAGTTTGACCCCATTGATGGCAAACATGTCGCGCCCGATCAAGCCTTGGCGATCGCCAATGAGCAGAACCTGGGTAAACAGTTTGGCGACCATATCGCCCATGGTGGAGACAAAGGCCGCGAGCGTGGTGAAGTGCGGTTGGCTGTCTCCCGAGACGGCGATAAACAACGCATTCTCGCGACACGTCGCTTCGATCTTGCGGCTGCTGACGATGCCCCGGCTGTAGGCCAGCAGGATAATGTGAATCAGCACGGCCGGGTCAAATGCAGAAGCGCCTTCAGTATCGTTCTTGTCGCGCATGAAAGGCGGAAAGATCGAGTTCATGATCGACCAGATGGCACAACGCATATTCAAAATTGCCGGCAATGACTTGCCGGTCAAAATCGACCGGCAACAGTTTTAAGCCTTTGTGGATCGGTTTGAATCGCGCCATATTGAATCTGCTGCTGTTTTAGCTCGTGGTGAAATAGTGGCAGGTCGTGGCGTGATTTCATTGATATATTTTGGTTTTTCTACAGCCTCAACGACAAGTTAAAGGACCCGCTGGAGCGTAGCGTAAGCGGCTTTGAACGCCTTGTTGGGCTAAAATGGTTGAGACTCCGATAGCTCTTCAACTATGAGCCACTGACCTGATTCGTTTGGAGTAAATAGAATAGAAAAGTTGCTAGTGTATTTTTTTAACACCGAGAATCTCTTTGCGCTCATACGAACGCCATTGCCCTCAGCAATGAACTCGACTTCTGAATAAGTGCTGTAATCGCCTTTCGCTTTTGCTAGAGGCATGGCACCTCGAATTAATTCCTTGTACTTCGGAGCTGGCAAACTCATTTCGCGAACTTGACCTGTTGGATAAGTTCGTTTGTTTTTTATGACAGCATTGTCGGAATAGAGATCTACAATGTTTGAGTCAAACGCTACTTCAAGTGTTTTATATCGTTCAAAAACCGCGCGCGCTGCATTTAGGTTGTCGGACGCGCCAACCGAAACCGACAGCAACAAGCAAAAAAGCGCTGATATTATTTTCACAATCTGATTTTCCATGAATATGCCCAACGTGGAAGTGAGGGGCAGCCAGAGCGAAGCGAAGGGAACCGCAAGCGCAGCTTGTGGCTGTCCCGCTCGACTGCAGGGTTATGTGGCATTACTCGCATGACTCCAGCGTTTCTAAAATTTCCTGCAACAGAATTTTAAATTGACTGTGAATGGATTCCGATAGCTTTGTTGCATTATCAAAGTCTGGCGCAGAAAGTAGAGAAATTTCGAAAATTGAATACTCCGGCATCGCCTCCTTATTAACCCACTTCGCTTCTCTTAGTTTTATCCAGTAAAGGATCTGAACATCCTTTGTTTGTCCAAGAAGCCACAACGCAAAGTTTGCGTTTTTATGGTTGAGAACCAATGCGAGCTTTAGCTTTTTACTCTTGAGATAATCGTTTTGTAAGTAAAAGTATGTGAAATCTATATAGCCATGCAGAATGTTCGCAACCGAGAATTCACCCTGGTATTTTTTTGAGAATTCAGTCCTTAAATTTTGAACAATACCAACTAAATCTTGATAGGTTCTCTGGAGTTCTCCGCTGGAAAATGCGCTTTTGTAAGCCGGTATACGTGCATTCAGACTTTGGTTCGGCATCACCCATTCCCTCCAAAACCAACTGACACATAACGCAAAGCTAAGGGGCGGGCCCAATAGCGACCGTCTTGCTTGAGCGAACTGTTAGCCGCTACACCATAGGGTGACGAATAATCGTTTTCCATTTTTTGGGGTCTGCCCGCCGAATATCGCTAAGGTAAATTTCGTGATGCTTGCCAGTTCGGGACGCACGAGAGTCTATGAACGCATGAACTCGTTCAATGGTTGGCCCTTCTTCAGAAAACGGGCCAACATGCAGAATTTGCGCACAGCGACCTTCTGTAAACGATTCAAACCGTAGTTTTGAGAGACCAGGTAAGCTTTTCTTCCTCCGGACCTCGGCAATTGCTGCATCAATAGTTTCGCCACCAACAAAGGATGGTTGCATCATCATCATTGTCCACTTCCACTTGGACTTGTCATTTTCGACAAAAGCGGACATGTCGTCCGCCCACCAAAGACCCTCCAGTGGCATAACGGCATAATCCAATGCTTGCCCACCTTTTTTGACCATAAACTTGGCCGTATATGACACTGAAAACAAGGCTTCTACTGCCTCGGCATAGGTCTGTGACGTATTGGGGTCGCCTTCGCCATCGCTCATCAGGAAGTTGAACTTCGGAACGTCGACTTGAACAACATCCTTGGCTGACGGCTGGTATAAATGCTTCAAGTCTTTTTTGAGGTCAATTTTTTGCACGGACTCTCCTGATATGGCTAGTGATTAAGCTAACGGGCGGCCAAAAGCGCAGCTTTTGGACGTCCAGCGAACGGAGCGAGCGGCAGTTGAGCGCATTGTTATGCGCCAACTCCGGACCAAACTGCAAACTCGTTGCCGCTTGGCTCTGTGAAGTGAAAGCGACGGCCTCCAGGGAAGCTGAATATCGGTTTAACAATTCTTCCGCCGGCGTCGGTAACTTTAAGAAGTGTGTTTTCAAGATTACTGCTAAAGAAAATTAATAGTGCTGCGCCATTGGATGTGCTGGAGTACAAGTTGGCCTTGAAAAAACCACCGTCGAGGCCTTGTCCAGAAAATGCCGTGTACTCGGGGCCGTAGTCTATAAACGACCATCCGAAAGCCTTTTCAAAGAATAATTTCGTGGACTGCAAGTCAGATGACGGAAACTCAACGTAATTTAATTTCTCGTGTTCGGTCATGGGGCTGTCTCTGTTTTAAGCGCATAACGTTCGAGTTCAGCCGACCGAGCCAGCGCAGCTGGTGCGGGTCGGCTGCAACGAAGGGTTGGGCAGCTGGGTCAATGCGTATCGATTTTCAAACTACCCGACTCAACAGCCACCGCCAGCCTTAGGGCAAGTGTGCCGTCCTTTGTGTGAATGAACCAGAATGATGCAGGGGCTCCACACTTCATCCTATTCTTGTGGGGCCCAATGGAGTGCACTCCCGCATCGGTGCCGCCACCAAGGGTCTTGATCGCTTCGGCCGTGAATTCACAGTAGCTCTTAAGTAGACGTGTCTTATCGGTCGCGCCTGCGCTTAGTTTCTGTGCACTGCTAGTTTGAAGGCGAAAAAAACTATCTGGATTCTGGGACTTGCAAGCCGTCGCCATGGCATTCAGAAGTGCGACCGACTCACCTTTCGCGATGTCCTGCTGGGTTGCATTTCTTGCCCTTGAGCAGTCTTCTGCAAGAGTGCCATTCGAAGCCGTGAAAGCAGCAACCACTATTCCTATGAGCTGGATTTTCATTCAAATTCCTTCAACGAGTAGTAATTCAGATGCCCAACGTTTGAGTTAAGGGGACGCCGAAGGGCTGGGCGTCACTTTAGTAGATGGAAACGAGAATTCCATTGCCTGCTTGCACCGTGTGCTCAAAGAAGACATGGATTTCTTTGACCGTACTCCACAGTTCTTCCACTTCCTGCTGCCGCTCGGATTCATCGTCGGAGGCTTTCCAATAGATCTCGGCAGCTTCAATTTTGCTAGCAACGTAAGCTGCGTCCATAAGTTTGAACGATTGAGCTTCGAGAAAAACAGCGACAGCACGCGAATGCTCGGGGACAAGGAGACGAATTGGGCCATAGCCCAGGTCAGGCCCGATCTCCTCGCCCCCGGACATGAGGAACCCGCTGGGCCACGGGGCTTCCGCATTGGTGCCAGAAAACAGAAAGTGCAATATGTGCCACGCTTGATTGAGCTCGAATGTGTCGGTTTCGACGATAGCCTCGAACCTCCGCGCTGAAGGAGGCGGTTGTTTCGCGGATTTTCCAAAGAGTTTTGACAGGAAACTGCTCTTCGGTGGTGGTGCCAATAATCCAACCAACTCGCCGACGGCGTCAGGGAAGGCTTTCAGCTTCTCGACCTGTTCGGGGGTGATTCGATACAGGCTGCACAACATGCTCACAATCAGAGCCTCCGGCGACTGAAGGGAGCGAAGTTGAGCGCGTAGTTAGGTTCATTCCGTAATTTCAAAGCGATACCCCTTTTGTTTGCTGAAAATTCGGTGAAAAACGGGTTTTTCTACAGCCTCAACGCTCCGGTTCAGCGGCGGGCCGCGCAGCGGGCCGTCCGCTGCAACCGGTTGTTAGCCAGCATCGGCGCGACATGGCCCCTAACGCTCGACGTGTCTCGACGCGCGGACAGCGCGTACCACGGCCCACAAACCAGCTTCAGCGGGTATCGTCTGATCGTTGAAGACAACGGACACGTACATGTCATCTGCGACAACGTAGGCAACAACGCTCGCGAAGCCGGTGATACCGCCGCTATGTCCCAGCATCAGGCCCGGACCCTGTTGTACGTCATACAACTGAACTCCGCGGCCATAGAATATCTGACCACCCGCATCCATCGGCGCGAGATCCGTGAACATGGTGCGCACAGTCGCCGACGAGACAATCTGGCCGCTCAGGAGCGCATGCCAGAACGTCACAAGGTCTTCCGCCGTAGAAGCAAGTCCGCCGGCGGCGAACGGCGTAGCGTAGCGGTCGGCCACTTCTACCGGCGCGCCACCCGAGTGTCCAGACACAGCCGGAATGTCATCACCCGGATGTCGGAGCGAGGTATGTTTCAGGCCAAGCGGGCGGGCGAACCGTTCTTGAAAGCTCTGATGTAGTGGGCGTTTATCGATGTCCTCGATCACTACGCCCAGCATCGCGTAGCCCGTGTTCGAATAGGCGAAGTTCGAACCCGGACAGAACAGCGGCGGCTCCGCCTCGGCCATCGCAATAGCCTCACGCGGCTGCCGGTAGTCCAGGGTCCACGAAGGAAGCGCGTTGAAACTGATGAGGCCGCTCGTGTGACGTAACAGGTGATCGAGCGTCGTGATTCTCGCGTTCGGCGCGTCAGGGAACCACGGTTCTATGGACGAAGAAGTGAGCAGTGTGCCCTCTGCTTCCATTTGCAGGATGGCCGCTGCGGTTAGTGTCTTGGTAGTGCTAGCTACCTGAAATCGAGCGTCGGGTGGCAAGGTAGCCTTACGCCTAGCGTGAGACACACCTTGCGAAGTCGCCCACCGGCCTACTCCTGGGATCGCCACTGCTATTGACGTCGCCGGAGCGCGGCGCGTGAAATCGTTTGCGAGATTGTGTAAAGCGGTTGTCACGGAAAGCGGCAGCGAGCCGTCGATCTGTCGAGTGAAGTCGCGTTGCCACACCTCCACAGGCACTTGGCGTCTGGCCGAGCCACTGTACTCGCTGCCAGCAACGCAGGACCGCGCGGTTGCTGCCGGAACGACCTCCTGCGCAGCTTCTGCGCAAGGAACAACGGCGGCGCTGACAACAAGTAGGAGCGCAAAACGCCCAAGCGCTGAGCGTGCTAGTGAGCGAGGGACGGCTATAGTCATGCTGAGATTTCTCATGCTGGATAACGAAGCTGTAGAAAAATAATCTTCATCCGCGCATCCTGCCGTGAATCAAATGGGATATCAAGGCTCCAAGCTGCAGCCCCCCCACAGGAAAGTGCCATGGCCCGTTACAAGGTGATCGACACCCGCCCGAGATTTCTCGCGGTGGATCTGGAAAAACAGCTGCTGCCCGGCAGTTTTGAATACGCGGTGCATCACCTGCTGGATCACGAATTCGATCTGTCGCTGTTCGATAGTCGCTACCGTAATGATCTACATGGTGCCAGTGCCTATCCGCCGGGCATGCTGCTCAAAGTCATCCTCTGTGCCTATGCTCAGGGTGTTGTCAGCAGCCGGGGTATCGAGCGGCTGTGCCGCGAACACGTCACCTTCATCGCCCTGTCTGGCGACAGCGCGCCG
>NZ_SCOH01000072.1 GCF_005503445.1 Chitinivorax sp. B
CCAAACTGGTGCATTTCTGTGAGTGGTACTACCACACCGATGGCGTGGATGCGGGCTTCGATCCGGCCTTCCCGCTGACCATGGATGACCGGGCCCGCATTCGGGCGCGTAATGGCTTGCACCTGTTGAACCTGGAACAGTGCGATGTTGCCGTGGCCCCCACGCACTGGCAGAAGCAGGTGCACCCACCGGCGTACCACGACAAAATCCAAGTCATTCATGAAGGCATTGATGTCCAGCGACTGGGCCCCGATCCCAATGCCCGTTTCACCTTACCCAACGGCAAGGTGCTGAAACCGAGTGACCCGGTGGTGACCTATGTGGCGCGTAATCTGGAGCCCTACCGCGGTTTTCATGTGTTCATGCGCGCCCTCCCGCCGTTGCTCGCCCAACACCCCAACTGTGAGGTGGTCATTGTCGGTGGCGACGGGGTCAGTTACGGCAGCAAGCCCAGACACGCCGCCAACTGGCGCCAAGCGCTATTGAAGGAAGTGACGCTCGATCACAACCGCGTGCACTTCCTCGGCAAGCTTCCCTACGACCGCTACCGCACCCTGCTGCGGGTGTCAGCCGCGCATGTCTATCTGACCTACCCGTTTGTGCTGAGCTGGTCGATGCTGGAGGCCATGGCAACCGGTTGCCTGGTGATCGGGTCGGACACGGCACCGGTGCGGGAAGTGCTGCAGCACGGCGTCAATGGGCTGACCGTGCCGTTTTTTGATACCGATGCCATCGCCGCGCAGACCACCCGCGCCTTGAACCAGGTCCACACCCTGGCCCCGCTGCGGCAAGCCGCCCAAACCACGGCCCAGCACTATGCGGTCGAAAACGGGCTGGCCGCGTATGCGCAACTGCTGGGCTCTGCTCAACATGTACTGCCGTCAAACCAGGTAGCTTGCGCTAAAGACGTGACCTATTGACCAGACCAGCATCATGCGACTTCACAAAGACTTCACACGGGGCACACGTTGCCGTTGCATGCTAGCGGTTAATCACGCGGTGGCTGCTTCTCGCCTCCGCTGACTCGTAACTCGACCGATTGACACTGCTGAAGTAATACGTAATGACCAACAAAAACAAATCTGACCGTTATAGCAAATGGGGTTTACCGCCCCTCTGCCTGCTGGCGGCCGGCGTGTGGGTCAGTTATCTGATTGCACCGCCTGAGCCTGCACCACCTGCGCCCGTGATACCACCACAGGCTGCCACGCCGACAGCAGCAAACAACGACTTGCAGTTCAACCCCGACAGTTGCAAACCCGGCCATGGCGAGTTTGTTCATGTCGCATTGGGGCGCACCGTGCTGCGCATTCCCTACCAGACCCAACTGACGTTAACGGGCTACCACAAAGAAGATCCTGAACGGGCTCAACTGCCAGCCTCACCCGACCCGGCAGAGCCCGAGGGTTGTTATGGCAACCCGACCCGGGTGTTGTTCATGCACTACCCAATTGCCGAATTGACCATCCCGGCCAGCGACACACAGCCGGAACGTACGGTAGGCCCGGGGAGTTTCGAACTGATCACGAATATGGGGGATGCCTATCACTCGCAAAAGGGTCATGAAGAGATGTTCGAGATGGGGAAAGCCAACAAAAATGGGATCTACGATTGCACCCCGCATACGCCCGACCTGATCGGCTGCATTCCCCGGCCCAACCCGACCGCCGGCGACTACCAAGCCTTGCCCGAGCGTTATCAGGCCCCGGCACAGCGGCCCTTCACCATTAGCTGCATTGACAGTAACTGGCGTTGCAGTGTCGTTTATCGCGCAGTTGGTGACATCAACATTGGCTATGTCTTCGGGTTTCGCCAACTCCCATTGGAACATGTGGTGGCCTTCGACAAGCAGGCACGCGCCCACATCGAACAATTGGTGGTGCCTGACTACACCTGGACTGCCGTTCCAGCCACCAAGCAACCCTCATCCAACCACACAGTCAACAAGTAACAGAAAGTAGACCACTGTATGAAAAACGTAACCTATAACCGTGGTGGCGATAACGTCAAGTACTTGACCGACCAACAACTCGCCGATCTCGAAGCACTACTGAAACAACAGCAAGCCCTGTTCAAAAAGAAAAAGGATACCCTGGGTTTGGGTGTCCCCATCTATCAGATGGTCAGCAAAATCATCAGTGACGAGCAAAAATATCCAGTCATCAACCCCAGCAACGGCGTGGTAGTAGAGCGCACCAAGCTGGTACCCAAGCCTTTCATGTGCACCTCCAAAGACAGTTTGGCCGTATGGACCTGGATCACCAATGCTCATCACGTCAATAGTGGCAAGGGCTTCTTTGGGAGCTTCATTCGTGCGTGAATACACCATGATCCAGTTGTTCAGCCCGGGGGGCTATCCCAAAGCTGAATGCTCAGGGTGCCGAATACCTACGCAAAGCTGGTATTTTACTTGACAAATCCAAACCTAAATCAATTCTTAACCTCCAGTATGGAATACTATGGCACATATTGATGAAAATCATGACATTTTAACTTACCTAAAGGCTACATCTCATACAATAGATGGGATTGCATGGATTATTACATGCATAGCCAGCTTAGTCTGTTTAATAGATGTATATTTCGGATTTAACTTCATTCCACTTAGAGATATAAATAACCAATCAAAGGCAATTTTATTGCTACTATTTACCCCAATACTTGTCTTCTTCATTCTGGTTAGGCTGCGTCAGCTTCCATTGGGTAGCGCCAGAATAGCTATATTTATCAGAGCTATTCTGTGCATTTTCACGTTTATATTTATTAATTTCTGAGAGTTGCATTATGAGTATTTTACTTGAATTGGTTAAGTGGACCGAGAGAATAGAAGGGTTAAATGGAATTCATGGTGCATTGAAGAAACTTATCGAAGCCAAAGATGGACTTGAAGCAACAGCTGCAGCAAGCCAGCTTGTAGCTGAATTGGCTATTACAACAGCGGTAACCGTTACGTTGCGTACCACTATGTCTGCATTACGTTTAGGGTTAGCTGTCTCTGGTCAAATTGGTAAATGGGAGGTAGTTTCCTGGGCTATTGGCATATCGCGCAGCTATCTACTCCCAAGCCAGGGCCACTTGCTCCTGTGTTACAGCAGCAAGTAACCGCACCGACAGCGGAAGCAACAATATACAGTTTACCCCGGACCGCTAAAAGTCCGGCAATGGCGTAATACCGGGAGATTTCCCCGGATAGTTTAATAATCTCAACAAGGCCGAAAAGAATGACTGCTACTCACTTCATATTTCAATCAATTAAATATACTGCGCTATCAATAGTATTAGCATTAACTGTTCTCATTGGAAATTGCTCCTACCAGAATAGCCAGGGAATATGTGATCTAACAGGAAAATCACTAACAAACAAAGAAAGAATCACGCTTGCGCTCGAGTATATTCTCAAAGAGAAAAGAGATCCGAGAACCGTAGCGCAATATCTACATCAACAGCCAGACTGTTGCCAAATAACCGATATTGCTGAAGAAGGGCTTAGGCAGAGTCCGATTGATGTATATGCTGGCGCAGGGTGTGGCTACATTGAAGTAAGGTATTCTCCAATCGAATCAAACGCTACCACAATTACTGAATATAGAATGGTAACAAACTGTGGACACGTTAAACGCTAAGAATAAACAAAGGGACACAAGAATGGATCGTTAATTACCATGAAATGTAAATTAATTAAATTACAGTTATAGAAAAACCAGCATTCTGAGTTTATAAGTTGTTAACAGCAGCAAAAGCAACAAAGATGACGGGCAATAAATTTATCTTTATTACAATCAGCCAACACTCCTCAAGCGGTGGAAAGTTTGAAGAAAATATTTACTTCTGACCAAGGATTCAGAAAAATACCATTCCAAAACAGTGAAAACATAATATAAAGTTGTCACTGTCTTTTCTTAATGAAAATGCGGAGAAATCCGTGAAGAGCGTGTTATCAGGATAAGGTTAATTAAAAACAATCTACTTGATGATCACTTCACTTGCAGTTTACTGGTGGATCATGCATCACATACCCATAAAAATAGCTATTGATCTTAGACATTCAGCATCACTCACAACTGAAAGGATGAGTTATGATTTTCATAGCGCCAAATAACAAGAAAAGTTCAATATTTCTTTTTGCCTATCTATTTTTCCCAATAGTCGGTTATGGCTACGAGCCAATGGACCCGCCGCAAAATTTCAACAAATTATTAAAAGGTATTGATTTCGCATGGAAAGCAAAGGTGAAAAAAATAGATTTGTTTTACGAAGAAAGCTTTTCAAACCAAGACAAAGTATATCTTGACTATGCAAATACTAAATGCACCGAACAATGGATTAATCGCAAAAATTTGGGATACCCCGCCATAAAAATAGCATTTTATCTTGAAAAACCTGAAATGTTATATCAAAAGCATCCACTCCGAATGACTAGCAAAACGATTGAGAGTGAGCTAATCGTTGTAGACTACATAACAGACATACCTGAAAATTGTCACGCAAAAAAAATGTCGAAAGAAATGGTAGGTAAAAAATTTATATTCATTACAAACATTCCATACTTGTCAAGCGACGGAAAGGCCGAAGTAAATATAAAGCTATGGCCTAAAATTCAGGAAAATACTATTCCCGAGTGGTGGAAAAGCAATATAAATATTTCTCCATCCATTCTTAATGTGAATACGGAACTATTCGTAAAAAACACTTTAATTAGAAAGGAAAAATAAAAATATGCTACTAGATGAACAATCTATCGCCAGCATGCTTGATGGAAAAACGATGCCAGGGCGACCGATAAAATACTGCTTTCAGCAGTATTTTACTTTGCCACAGTATATAGAGCTAGTTTCCGCAGCCGAGCCAAAAACTAATCCTAAGCTGCCAAATGCAGTCAAAGAATTCACGCCAGATTTGAAGCAGGCAGCAGTGCAAATCTTTACCGGAAAGGATGGAATTGACAAATACATCAACGCCTCTTTTGTAGAGGTAAGTAATCCAGTTGAGGCAGATGTATGCTTTTTGCTATACGACTTCAATGGATTCGATAAGGCTCCTAGAGGCATTTTCTATGCGGCAACACGGACAATCTACATCAACAGTCAGTTATTATCAGCCGGAGAAAAACCAAAACCGGGAGAAGCGCTTTATAAATCCCTAATGCATGAGATAGGGCATGCATTAGGCCTTGAGGATTCAAAAAAATCACAACTTGATGCAAATATCAATAATCTCGGCCATACTATTATGGCATACACAGCTGAACCGAGCGGGTCATATCCAACAACATTAAGGCAGGTTGATATTGCTGCACTGCAAAGTATTTATGGAAGGCGTGAAAGAAATCATGGCGACAGCATATACAAAGTAAAAGAAACAGCTGGAAGTATTACCATATTAGACACTGGTGGCACAGACAAAATAACCGCTAATAATATATCTCAAAATATTGAAATAAAGCTTGAACCCGGTGAAAATTCAAAAGTAGGTGGTGTCAATAATTTATCGATATCTTACGAGAACTTCAACCCAGACCAATACATTGAAGACGCCGAAGGTGGGATGGGTAACGACAAGATTATCGGAAACAAGGCGAATAACCATCTTGAAGGCGGGTTGGGCAACGATACTTTACACGGTCGGGACGGCGCGGACTCGCTGGACGGCGGGGCAGAAGACGATGAGCTTTGGGGCGGTAACGATAACGACTCGTTGATCGGTGGCGCGGGAAAGGATTACCTAAATGGCGAAAATGATGATGACACGTTGATCGGCGGAGCTGGCGACGACGAGCTTGTTGGTATCAATTGGCGGGATCTCACTGTTGCGGGCAAAGACCGAATGGAGGGTGGGGCCGGGTTTGACACTTACCATACGGGCGGATGGGATACGATTATGGATACCGACGGCAAGGGAGAAGTAAATTTCAATGGCTATGCATTGAATGGCGGCCGTGCCAAGCCAAATGCCACTGGGATTTATTACTCCTGGAACAACGATGTTCGATATGAGTGGCAAGGCGGTGTTCTCAAAGCATACATTAAGGACCAGTTTTTAACTTTTGAGAGTTGGAAGAATGGCGATCTGGGTATTTGGTTGCGCAATAACAAGCCCTCTGACCCCCCGCCGCCTTCCGCTCCTCCGAAACCGGTACTGCCATTCCCGTTCGACCCGGCCAAGATTCCGCCGCCGGTGAACAATGCTTTCAACGATGCGGTCAACCCGCGTCAGCGTGATCCGCTGGTATTGGACCTTGACGGCGATGGCATTGAAAGCATCGGGGCAACCGAAGCACGCACGGTGATCTTTGACCATAACCGCGATAGCATACAGGCAGGGTCCGGTTGGTTGAAGCCCGATGATGCATTTGTGGTACTGGATCGCAATGGCAACGGCACTATCGACGATGGTGGGGAGTTGTTTGGTGTCGATACCATACTATCAAATGGCGGCAAAGCCAGTAGCGGTTTTGCTGCACTGGCTGACCTGGACAGCAATCATGACGGCCGTTTTAACCATCTTGATGATCGATATGGCCAAGTCAAACTATGGCGTGACCTGAATACAGATGGCATCAGCCAGGGTAACGAGCTGACATCGCTTGCCGATGCGGGCATTGCCACCATCAATCTCAACGCCAAGCAAGATCGTGTCGACCTGCGCAACGGCAATGTATCAACCTCTGTAGGTTCATTTGTCAAGACTGACGGGACCAGTGGCCAGGCGTATAACCTTGAGCTGCAGGACAATCCGTTCTACCGGCATTTCAATGATCGGCTGGATTTGTCCGAACGGGCGGTTGGCCTGCCCAATATCCGTGGCGCCGGCGGTGTGCGCGACCTGCGCGAGGCCGCGACGCAATCCAGCACCCTGGCCGACAAGGTACAAGCCTACAGCCAGTTGACTGATCGTCGTGCACAACGTGCAGCCTTGGCAGCGTTGCTGGACGCTTGGGCCGCCACCGCGGAACCTACAGGAAATGTGATCTCCGGAATTTACAAAGAGAAGCCGGACGGCACGGCCGAACTGGTTTATGGTGAAGGTCGCCTGCACCTGGCCACAGGCTTATATGCCGATGGGTGGGTACGAACCTTGGAAAAATTCAATGGCCGCCCCTTCCTCTTCGCCCGTTCACCTGAGGATGCAGCCCCCCCTCCACCGGTTAGCGCAGGCAGTGGTGGAAGTGGCGGCGGTGGCATTGCTAGTAACGCAATTGTACTGGCACTAGCCAAAGGGCAAGTCGATAGCCTTAAGGCTTCGTACCAATTGCTGTTACAGGGTGTTTATGATGCGTTGCTACCGGAAACGTTGCTACGCCCCTACTGGGAAGCGATCCAACGGGTTCAGGGGGAGGGCAGAAGCTCGTTGGACCTGACGGGCATGAACAAACTGCTGACAGACAAATATACAACGGACAAGGCCGGTGCTATTGCAGATCTCGTCGATTTGAATCGCATGCTGGGGCATCAACTTTACACGCTTGGTTGGGACGGATTGAACACCCTGTCAACCTGGCTGAAAGAAGCAGAAACCAACCCAGGTTTGGTCAAAGCATTATCTGACCTTGGTGTTAACCTGACCCACAATGCGGCAAACGCCATGGTACCAAGCGTGTTGACCGCAATGGACACAGCCCTGACTTTAACTGGTGGCCTGCAGGGGGATCTGCTGTTAGGTGGCAGTCAGGCAGACACCTTATCTGGCGGTGACGGTGACGACGTTCTCCACGGCGGTGCAGGCAATGACATTCTGAGCGGTGGAAACGGAACGGATACATTTGTGTTCGGCAAAGGCTCGGGCACCGACACCATTGCGAATGACATCATTGCCGATGGCAATATTGTTCAATTATTGCCTGGTGTTAAACCGGACGACGTCATTGTTCGAACGGACTACTTGCATACCGAGCTGATTCTGACCATTGCCGGCACCGGTGATCGATTGGAGATCTACAACTATTTTGCTCGCGATCCACAAGGGTTAGCTAATTTGGGCAATGACTCAGGCCATATCAAAGCGATTCGCTTTGCCGATGGTACCAGCTGGGATTTTGACGAAGTGCGCCGTCGCGTATTGCTTGCTGCACCAAGCCAAGACAATACGATCGATGCATTTGATACCGATGATATGTTGATGGGTGGCGCAGGCAAAGATCTTTTGCGTGGCGCGGGTGGCAATGATTCGATCGATGGCGGTGATGAAGACGATCAAATCATCGGCGGCGGCGGCAACGATACGCTGGTGGGTGGTGCGGGCCATGACAAAGTCTGGGGTGCTGCTGGTGACGATACCATCATTCACACGGACGGCAACGATACCTTGGGGGGTAACGAAGGGCACGACACCTATTTGATCAACATGCTGGGGGGCGCCCAAGTCCAAATCAACAACGTTCGCCAAGCCCTGACCAGCGCCGATTCGGATGTCGTGAAATTTAGCCATGGCATCAAGCCGTCCGATCTTCTGGTATTCCGCAAGAATGGAATGCTCTATCAAACGGGCGAAGACTTGTTCATCCGTCATATCTATTCAGGTGCTGAATTATCGATCCCAGAATATGCCGTCAATGAAGGCATCACGCAGTTTGAGTTTGAAGATGGGACGGTATGGAAGAAAGCTGATCTCTATGCCTTGTCAAGCATGGCGACAGATGGTGCCGACACCCTATTTGGGAACCCTGGCGATGTGAATGATCACCTGCGCGGCCAAGGCGGTAACGATAGTCTGTTTGGGCTTTTGGGTGACGATACCCTTGACGGCATGGATGGTGATGACCTGCTGCATGGTGGAGATGGTCAGGATGTTCTTGTGGGCGGCAAGGGCAATGACACGCTGCTAGGTTTATTGGGTAACGACCATTTGTTTGGCGGTGAAGGAAACGATTCGTTAGATGGTTCGTTGGGTAACGACACCTTGGCAGGCGGCGAAGGTAGCGACACACTGCGTGGCGGTGAGGGAGCCGACCACTATGTCATCGACTTGCTGACCGGATCGGCTACGATTTCTGAGCAAGTAGGTAGCGGAGAGGCATTCAGCAATGTCGTACAGTTTGTGGACGGTACGCGACCGCAGGATCTGGTCGTCTCGGCTGATGCGAGCAGCCGGTTAAAGGTGACACATCGCGTGTCCGGCCATACCTTGCAGTTCGAAGCTTACTTCAGCACCCAACTGGGTCAAGTCACTACCAATTCACTGTTTAAATTTGCAGATGGAACCGTTTGGAATAACGACATCATTCGTAAACTGACATTACAAACCACTGTCGGCAACGATGAGATTACGGGTTACAACGAGAGTAACGACCTGATTGATGGCGGTTTGGGGGATGATGTGCTGTCAGGCCAGGATGGCGATGACTCAATTCATGGTAGAGAGGGTGATGACCGCCTTTATGGCGGCAGAGGTAACGACCTACTGACTGGCGGGGAAGGAAATGACCAAATCCATGGCAACCTTGGCAAAGAGACGCTTTCAGGCGGATCCGGCAATGACACCCTGTACGGCGATGCCGATGGCGATGACTATCTATTCAGTGCGGGTCATGGCAAAGACCATATCAACGACTATGATGGCGATACCGCTGGGATAGATCGCATCGTATTTGATGCATCCATTCGCAAGGAAGATGTTGTTGTGAAGCGCGACGGTCAACACTTGGTCCTCATGACATCGGCCAATGACAGTATTCAGGTCGCCTGGCAATTGGATGACAATGGTACTGGTCGCAATAGCCAAGCGATCGAGCAAGTCGTTTTTGCCGATGGGACCATTTGGTCTCAAGACGACTTAAAAAACCGCATTATTCAAGCAACATCAGGGAACGACGTGCTGAATGGCACCGCCAATGATGATCGACTGTTTGGTTTGGAAGGCAATGATCAGCTGAATGGTGGGCAAGGCAATGACCAGCTTGAAGGCGGGGATGGCAATGACAAATTGTTGGGCGATCTTGGCAATGACAGCTTGACAGGCGGCGTCGGTGACGATCACTTGGATGGTGGTACTGGCGATGATCGACTGGATGGCGGCAGCGGGAGCGATTGGCTTGTTGGCGGCGATGGCAGTGATACCTACTTGTTTGCGGCAGGCCACGGCCAGGACACCATTCTGAATTTGGATGCCACCTCCATCGATCGCATTCAATTCGATGCGTCCATCCACAAATCGGATGTAACGGCAAGGCGTGACAATGACGACCTACTGTTACTGACATCAGGTACGGATAGTATTCGCGTCTCCTCTTTTTTCGCGAGCCATACATCTAGCTATCTGATTGAAGAGATTCGCTTTGCTGACGGTTCTTTCTGGACAGCTGACGAAGTCAAAGCATTAGTCAAACAAGCCACATCTGGAAATGATGTCATCACAGGGTCGGTGGAAAATGATGAATTGTTTGGTTTGGCTGGCAACGACCAACTATCTGGCCAAGCGGGTAATGACAAGCTGCACGGTGGCGAAGGAAGTGACACGCTAGACGGTGGTGAGGGAGACGATGAACTGATCGGCAACGATGGCGAGGATATGCTGTATGGTGATGCGGGTAACGATCTGTTGACTGGTGGTGCCGGCAATGACCTGCTGAATGGTAGCATCGGTAACAATACGTATCGATTTGCGCGTGGTGATGGGCATGACAAAATTATTGATGCCTATGAAAATACAACGACGCTACTCCTTTCAGACTTGCCCTTGGATAACTTGGTTTTCAGACGAGATGGCCGTGATTTAACGATTAGTTTTCCTGACAGCTCGACGGATATGATTTCGTTCACCGAATTCTTCCAAAATGAAACCGGCAGTGGGAATATTCGCATACAAAGCGGTAATGGTTCTGAAATACTCCTCAATCAAGAACAGCTATTTCAACTGATTTACAAGGGTACAGATAGCAACGACACATTAAGCGGTTCATTCAAAAATGACAGCATTTCTGGTCATGGTGGGGATGACAAGATTAATGGTGAGTATGGTAACGATACATTATCTGGCGACGCTGGCCATGACGAGCTACTTGGTGATTTGGGAGATGACTTATTATATGGTGGCGATGGAAACGACAAACTCTTTGGAAATGATGGCGCAGACACATTAATTGGTGGTATGGGTAACGACGAACTGGTTGCGGCAAATGGCTACTGGGAGTCTGACGAAAATACATTGGAAGGTGGTAAAGGCAACGATACCCTTTGGGGTTCATATGGTCATGATACTTACCGGTTCAGCCTTGGTGACGGTAATGACTTGGTCATCGAAACCAAGCAAGACGAACTTATTTCAAGTAATGAAGCATCAGTCGATAAGTTGGCCTTTGGTCCAGGTATAAAGCCGACAGATATTGAATTGTTCAGACTGGGCAATGACCTTGCAATTCGGCACCAGAATGGAACTGACTCGGTTACAGTTCAGAATTGGTTCCTGAATGTTGGATCTGCTCACTTTAAACTGGATATCTTCGAATTTGCGGATGGCCAACGTTGGGACCTGAAAACAATTGAAGCTGCAGTGATTACTTCGGGAACATCCCAATCTGAAACTATTCAAGGAACCCAAGGGGCTGATCAAATCCGTGCTGGTGACGGTGATGACAAAGTATTTGGCTTTGCGGGGAATGACAAGCTTTCAGGTGACAATGGCAATGACACGCTAATGGGTGGCAATGGCACCTCCAATCCTTCTGGTCATGACGTTCTTGATGGGGGCGCTGGCAAAGATAACCTGTTTGGTGAAGATGGAACCGATTTACTCAAGGGGGATATGGGTGAGGACTATCTGGATGGCGGGGCTGGCAACGACACCCTGGACGGTGGCGTTGGTAACGACACGCTGAAAGGCGGTCTGGGCGACGACCGGTATGTCTTCGCCGGCAATTTTGGCACCGACGT
>NZ_SCOH01000073.1 GCF_005503445.1 Chitinivorax sp. B
CCGAAGCGGGTGGTTTCGCCGAGGCTGGTGGTGTGGCGGAAGGCGCGGCCATCTGGGTAGTACTCGAAGGTCATGCTGTTGCCGCGTGGCAATACATAGCGCTTCAGCGCGTGGTTGATGCGCGGGCCGTCGGCGGTGCTGTAATAGTCGTAGTACACCGGCGCTTGCTTGCCGGCGCTGGCCAAGGGATTGGCGAACGATTTCAGGTTGCCCTGCGGGTCATACTCGTAACGGAAGGTACGGCCCGTCCAGTCGGCAATACTGGCGATGCGCTCGCCGCTGTAGGTCAGGTTGAGGCGGCGCCCCAGCGCATCCACCACCCCGGTCAGGCGTGGGCCGTCATAGCCCAGGCTCAGCCGGTTGCCGTGGCGGTCGTCGATGAACATCAGCCGCGACAGTTCATTGACTTTGCCCTGCATGCTTTCGAAGGAATAGGCCAGGCCATTGGGTTCGGTGATCACATACAGGCCATTGGGCAGGCGCTGCATCGTGAAGTAATAGCCATCCGGTACTTTGAAATCCGTGCGGCCAGGGGTGATGCCATCGGCAGTACCCTGGATCATGATGGCCTTGCTGGCCCCACTACCGTCAGTCCAGACCACCTTGGTGGTCAGCCCGTCTTCTTGTTTGCCGTCCTCATCGACATCCAGAAAGCGCAACGAATGATTGAAGCTGTGGGTCCAGCCAAAGCCCAGCGGGCCATCCTGCGGATTGGTACTGTTATAGCTGCGTTCAAACACCAAGGGCAGGCCGCGCCCTTTGATCGAGATGTCGCGTTCGACGTGGTAGACGTTACCGGTCACCATGCTGACCGGGTCGCCGGCCACGGTCTGCCCGGGAATCCAGCCACTGGCCGACAGGGCGGCGTTGATTCGGGGAATCGGATCGTAGCGGCTGAACAGGTCGGGGTTGTAACCGAGGAAGCCCATCAGCCCGCCATTCAGTCGGGCATTGGCATTGGCCTTGCCGAACAGGGTCACCGCCCCGGCCAGCTTGTTGATCGCGTAGCTGGCAAAGAAATTGTTGTTGGCCGCATAGTTGCCATCCGCCTGCCACACGCAGCCACGCCAATCCCCAAAGTTGACTGCCCCCAACGGTACCCGCACCCGCACGGTGTCGGGCCTGAACAACGGCGTGCTGAAATGCTTGGCCACCCCGGGGCCGCATTCGCCCAGCCGGTTCAGTGGCGGGGTCGCGCCCGGGTTATAGTAGGTCGCCAGATTGCTCTGATTGATTTCCACCACCTGGCCGCCGCCCTGGTGGTGACGCTGAATGCCGGAGATGGTCGAGATGGCATCCATGCGGGCCATCTCCTGCCAGATGTAGGACTCATAGTGCGAGGCAGCATAACCAATCAGCACGAAGGTGTCCTTGCTGGACTGGCCGGTCGTCAAATTGGTACTGCGGCTTTCCCCGCCCGGTACATCGGTCAGGAAACCCACCCGGTACACCGCATACGGCACGTCAAACAGGTAGGACACCCGCATCTGCGTGGCCGTCAGCCCGATGTGGAAACCGGACTCCCCGCTTTCCCCCGCCAGTTGGCCAATCTGTTTGCCGGCATCGGTGACATAGCGCATATAGCGCAGGCCGGTCAGGTTGAGGAATTCACCCTCGATGTCGTCGGCCGCGCTGTTCGGGTCGGCCGTGGTCTTGATGCGCGCCAGCAGTTTGGCGGTGCGGCGTTCCAGGTAGGTATCCGACGCCTGGTGCGCATACACAAACAGCGCATGGTGATTGGCCGCGCTGATGGTGTGCTGAAACGCCTTGGCGCGGCTCAGGTTCAGCTCCGGCAGTACCCAGCTCAGGGTCAGGCTGTCATTGGTCTTGCAGAGCGGCCGGGCCACCGTGCCAGCCACCTGCTCCACCCCTTCCAGCTTGAGGCTCGCCACCACCTGGATATCGCAGGGCGCGGCAGTCTGCCCAGGGTTGTTGATCCAGTGCTGCAGGGCGGTCTGCTGGGTCGCATCCGCCCCCTTGAAGGACAAGGTCAGCCGCTTGCTGGCCAGATCCGACAACCACAGGTTCAATCCGCCCCCCGGCAGATCCAGGCCGGCCACGGTCACCCGGTAGCGATGGCTGCCCGGCAATACCGCCGTATCCGGCAGGCCCGAATTCTCCCACTTGCTGTATTGATTCACACTGTACGGCAGGCTGGCCGGCAACAGATCGCGTGGCCGTTTCTGCAGCGTGCCCTGGTACGGCACATCGACGATGCTGGCATTCGGGTCGAGGCTGCGGGCAGCTTTTTCGATCTGCTGTGCGAACACCTCATGTGGCAACAGCCGATCGGTGCGCCGCAGAAAGCCACTGAAATCGAACTGCGCCGGGACAGTCATGCCTTGCTGATAGCGCAGATCTTTGAAGCTTGGGTCGAGTGGCACCCAACGTTTGCCCGTTGTGTCAGCGCCGCTGCCGCGATAATGGGTATACGGGACACACGCCTCGACCCAGACATGGTTGAAGGCGATGGCCTTGTCGTTGTACATCACCCCGCCCGCACTGCCGTTGTAGCCAGCAGCCAGCACACTGGCTGCCGCCGGGATGGTTTTAGCGCCTATCCAGCGCAATACGCGCGGGTCGCTGGCCGCAAACACCACCTGGCCACGCACGTAGCGGGACGGGATGCCCGATGCCCGCAGCAGCGAGATCAGCAGGCTGGCCTGATCGGTCGGGCCGCCTGAGCGCGACAGCAAGGTGGCCTGTGCGCCTTTCAGTGCCCCGTAATACGGCTGGAACTGCACCTCGTTGGACACAAACTCGAACAGCTTCGCCGGCGCGTTGCCAAGCTTGCTGGCCAGCTCCCGGATATCTGCCGTCGCTTCGGTATCGGCCACTGTTTGCAGATCTGCCGCCTGGCTGCCGCAATCGGTCTGGGCTGCGGCCAGCGTGGCGTTGCGCGGGGCCAGCCGCTCGAACGCAGGCAGCAGCGCTCGGGCCTGCGCGGTCACGACCGGCAAGTCAGTGGCCAAGGGCGCAGCGCTACCGCTGACCTGGTCAATGGTCGGTACTGGTTGATTCGATACCGCCACCCGCTGGGCCGCGGCCTGTTGCCAGTGGTGCAGGCGTTGCTGCAGGGCGGCCAGTGCGGGTGGCTCGTTGACCGAACCGGCATCGACCATCAGCCGGGTCAGGTCCTGCCGTAGCGCCTCAAACCGCTGGTCGATCTGCGCGGCCAGGCCATGGCGACCCGCCGCCTGGGACTGCAGCGTGGTCAGGCGCGTGGCGGTGTCGGTCTGTAACTGCTTCAATGCCGCCAGCCGGCGAGTCAGCTGTCGGGTGAAGCTGTCCGTGTTCAGCGGTTGCTCGGCACCGGCGGGCAGCGGGTGGAACGCAGTCATCGCCGGCTGGCGACGGCTCAGCATTTCCTGCAATTGCGTCAACTCGTGGTCGAGGCGGGTTGCCAACGGGTCGTCCAGCGTATTGGCGACCCGTGACTGCACCACCTGGGCCAACGTGTCCGGCGCAGGGGCCAGCGCGGCCTCCGCCAACGGCAGGCTGGCGAACAGCGCCACGCCCAGTAGGCCACCCAACGGCAAGTATCGTGTTTTGATTGGCATGCAACATATCCTGGCGCAACCGCGCCGACCGGCGGGCAATCGGCGGCCCGCGGCAGTCAAGCTGTCGGTATCTGGTAAGGGGGAATCCGGTAACGCATGAGCCGGCAGGTAGCCGGCGCGGCAGATCAGGGGATGGCCATGAATCAGTCTTCCAGCATCAGGATCAGCTGCAGCAACTTACGATCCACACCCCGTGTGACCGTGAGCACAGCCGGTACCGTTTTGACGTCACCCGCCGCATTGCTGAGCTGGTAGCGGAAGGGGTAGCGGCCCACCTGTGTTGGCGTACCCGATATCTGGCCGTTCGCCGCATCCAAGGTCAACCCCAGCGGCAGGTTGCCATCAAGCAGAGACCAACGATTGACCTGCTCGATGCCACGGGTCGGCAAGGTGTCGGTAAACGGTTTGTCGCGGGTGAGATAGCGCTCGTACCCCAGCTGGACGTTGACGCCCAGCACCGCACGACCGTTATCAACACTGGCCGGTCGTTCGGCAACGGTGCTGGAGGTGTTGAGGATCGCCTCGACACTGTCCGGCACCCCGTCCTTGTCGGTATCCAGCAACAGCTTGGCTGGCCAGCTCTGCAAGGCACTGGCGGTCAGCAACGGATCACCGCCCCAACTACCATCGGCCTGTTGTTTGCTCAACAGGAAGGCCTGCGCTTTTTGCACGCTGCCATCGGCTGGCCCCTTCTCGGCGGCCAACGCTTGTGCGGCCAGCGCAGTTTCCAGCACTGTGCCATTCGGGGCGCCGAATCCACCGCTGGCGAGTTGTTGAGCACTCAGCCAATTGATGCCGTTGGCCAGGCTGGTCGGTTGCGGATGTTTGGCTTTGGCAGTGCTCAGCGCCATCACGTTAACGGCCGTGGGCAACACGTCGCTGCCGGTCGCCGCCTCCAGCCCGGAGCCCGCCCACACTTTGTCCAGCGGGCCATAGCCCCAGCCTCCGTCTGCCTGCTGGGCGCCCACCAATAGCGCCAGGCCCTCCGCTAATTTGGGCAGGGTCACCTTGCTGCGCTGTACGGCAAGCAGAACCAGCCCGGTATCGGGTGAGCTGGCGCGATATTGCGGGTAGATCCCCCAGCCGATCGCGGTCGAATCAGCGCCCTGCATCAACTCCGCCAACGGGCGCGACACATTCAGGCCGCGCTCACCCAGCGTACCAAGGCTGCGACTGAGGGCGTCGTGATTGTCGGCAGGGGCGTTGGCCAGCCAACTGACCCCGCGATCAGCCGCCACCCCCTTGACCCCGAATCGCGCAAAGGCATCCAGAACCAGGGCGGTCGACTGCACTGCGACACTGTCCAGCTTGCGCCAACTGCCATCGGCCTGTTGACCCCGAATCAGCCAGGCCAGTGCCCTGTCACGGGCGGCATCCAGTGGCTCAGCAGGAGCGGCCAGCGTGGGCACTGCCAGCAGCAGCATGACGATACCAGCAACTGCCATCGTCGATGGAACGGCGTTCGGCATGCTCAATCCCCATGCAACATGATGTAGCCGGGCGCGGGCGCGTTCTGGTAGGTTGGTACCACGTTGCAGGCAGCAGGAGCCGGCGATTCGCGATCCCAGTAAGCAATGGTGGTGACGGCCTTGGTGGACACAGCCGTTTTGGCAGCGGCGAACATCGTGCCGCAGACTGTCGGGGTGATGCCTTTCGAATCCGCATTCATGTTGCACAACTGCACCCAGTCCTGGCGCCAGTCTGGTAGCACAAACAACTCACCACTTTCGCTGATATACAGTTTCTGGAATTTGCCGACACACCAGATTGGGGCCGCTTCGGCGGACTGCATCATCGACAACAACAGCGCAACTGCCAAACCTGCCTGTTTCATTTTCATGGGCTCTTCCGAATTGCATTGATTGATGGCACGGCCGAGTATTCGGCATGACTTCACGATACGCCGGTTCGATTCAACTGGCTTCTAATCTGGCTTCTAATTATGTTTAAAACCAATGATTGCAAATGGGCTTGGGCTACCCAATAGCGGGAGGCACTATAGGCGCTTCACATTCGGATAGCAAAAACATGTTCATTCAGTCAATTACGAATTGAAGAATAATGATCAGTACGTATTGGGTAAATCATGAAATTTCGGGCAGGATGGCACTATTGCAAGCATCTGACATGCATTGAAATTATGTAATCAAAGCAATGCGAACATGCGCACATCAATTAAAATCAGGAAGATGTTCCAGTCAGAATTCGCGCTGAATAAAATATAGAAAATTCAGACCAATAATTACCATCAATGAGTAATTCAGAATTTTCGGAAGGTGCGATCAATTTGACAACATGAGATTCACTGTTGATCTGCTCGACCATTTGCGCGAGGAAATGATGAATCGTCAGGCTGTGATGAAATGTTCCCATTGCTTCGGCGACGTACCGTATGCTGCTTCGGTATGCCAGGGCTGTGGGGCAGAAATCGAATACGGGGTACCAAAAGCAGTCAGGATGCGCGCTGTGCTGAGCTGTGTCGTTGGGGTCAGTACCTTTGCAAGCCTGCCAAGATACGTTGGCCGGATCAGCAGCCGCTAATCCCCACCCCCGCCCCCACAACCGCCACCGCTGCACCCACTACTGCCACCATCATTGCCACCACTACAGCTACTTCCATCCGACCCGCCACTACAACCACTACTGCTGCAGCCACTGGCGCCACTGCCGGAACAACTTGCCACGTCGGCGCCGCAATAGGCCCCGCCACTGTCGGCTCCCCCGGCAACGGCCTGATTGCAATCCGGTACATAATAAAACCCACCGGGGATGGATAAAGCCAGATCCAGGCCGAAAATCAGCGGTACGCGCTTTGCACTGCGCGGTGGAATCAGCTCATCCTGACAGGCCAGATACCAGGCACGCTTGATGGCACGACGCTGCGTCTGCTCACTGCTCATCGCTGCTGCCGGGGTATGGTGCAGAAAGTAGCCAAAGGCTTGCTTGCAGAAAGACTGATAATTGCGGGTAAACAGTATGAATTCGTGCCAAAGCTCATCAACAATCCTGGATGGCATGGCGACCAATTTGCGACCTGACTGCAAGGTCATCCGAAAGTACTGGCGCAGGCCGGCTTCCACCTGCCTGACCTGTTGTTCGCTCAGCTCCGGCCGTTGTTGCTTGAAGCGTTGCAGTAGCGAACCAGGAAACTGATACTGCTGTATGAACTGCAAGCGTCGTTTCTGCACACTACGTCGCCAAGAGCGCAATGCCAGCGGCGTGCTGATCACCGCTGCCCCAGCCAGCCAGAACAACATGCTCATCCTGCCCCCAACCTTTCCAACACGTTCGCTGTCGTCGTCACCTGTGCATATTCACCCTGCAGATTGGCCATGGACAATGCATGCACATCATCAGCCGGCCAATAGCGACCGTTCAAATCGGTCAGGCCGAACGTAAAACAGGCGTCGCTGACCAACACGACCTGGTATCCCAGATTCCCTGCCATCCGTACGGTCGCTTCAACCGAGTTGCTGCTGCTCACGCCTGCCACCACCAAGGTTTGGACACCCCATACCTTCAACTGATCCGTCAACGGTGTACCAATGAATGCACTATTGGTCTGCTTTTCAATGATAGTTTCACCCGGCAGCGGTTTGGCCGCTTTCTTGAACTCGTTACCAGGCTGCCCCGGCCGGTAAGTAGATGCCGGCTCGGTGGACATGTGACGAACATGGATCAAGGGCATGCCGCGCTGCCGCCAAGCTGCCAACAAGCTGGCTACCTGTTGTTCGGCATCAGGGTGGTTACGTGCCCCCCAACTGGGGTCATCAACAGCATCTTGCAGGTCGATCAACAATAGGCAGGCGTTATGTGGCAGTACAGGCAATGGCGATAGATGGTCAGCAGATACGTGGTCGAGCAATTTGCCAAAGTGGTATTCGTCCCAGTAGCCATCTGCCGATTTCACCGATTGTCGCTTGATGCCTTCACACTGATACCCCAACTCGCCATACAAGCGCACGGCGGGCCGATTATGGGCAATCACGGTCAATTCCAGCCGGGTCAGGTGTTCGCTACGTGCCCAGTCTTCGCCGATCTGCAACAGGCGGCGGCCAATACCTTGCCGCCGATACTCGGGCAGCACCCCCACCAGTAGCGTGGCGCGGTGACGATCGCCACTGACGCTGCCACCGATCAGACGGATAAAACCCGCCAGACCGCCGTCACCATCATCAGCAACAAAGATCATGCTGTTATCGGTGTGCAACGTGGTGCGAATCGTGTCGGCCATGGTGGCCGGGCTGGGCAATCGATCACGTGCCGTCAACAACATGAAGGGGGTATCCAGCACCAATGCGCGGAACATAGCGGCGAATGCCTCTGCATCCTGTGGGTGGACTGGTCGAATGGATAAAGCAGGTAGTGTGCATGTCATGACATACAATCTACCAAATGCAACCCATGCTTGCGAGCTACATTGGTAAGGACAACGTTGGCCTGCCTGGTCAGGCCACCGCCAGGCTGTTGGTTTCTACCGCCACAATCGCCTTGGCCTGATTCATATCTTCCGCATAGCCGCAGGCATACAGGCAACACGCCAGTTGATTGACCAAGGGCGTCGGCAGCGGTTGATGGCCAGCCATGGCTTGGGTGATCCAGGTAGCGGTGGCAGATGCATCGATCGACTCGGGCAATTTGGGCAGATGGGCGATCGGTCCGATCTCCGACTCAAACAGGACTTGATGCACACCACCTTTGAACAATTCGATCTGTGGGCGACGTTTGGGGTTGGCGAATGCCTCCCCTTCCGTGCCACGCAACAACATGGCTGTGGCATCCCCCGCCGAGAAAAAATCCCGCATTTTTGTCATGTATTCAGGGTGGCTGACACTGACCAAGCGTACGCTGTCACCTTCCAACGGGTCGATCATCTTCACCAGGCTGTGTGCACTATTGCGCACACCCAAGCGGGCACGCAACGCCAGCAGATTGTTCAAGCCAGGAGATACCACCTGGGTGGGCACAAAGGCCAAACCATCGCGGTCCAATGCCTCCTGGGTTTTCGCCAAGGTAGCGGAGGGCAGAATACCCAGCTCTCGGAAAATGGTCGCCGTCCCGACACGTCCCATGCCTTCCAATGGGCCATGGACCAGTACCGGCACACCGAAACGCTGTAACAACAGCGCCAGCAACGGTGTCAGATTGGCTTGATGCCGAGCACCGTTGTAACTGGGGATGACCACTGGCAACAATTTACCACTGGGCCGGCGCAGACGGATCAGCCGATCCTCACAGGCACGAAAAAAGCCACACAACTCATCATGCGATTCCGACTTCATCCGGAAAGCAATCAACACACCGCCCAGTTCCAGCTCATCGATGCCACCATCGAGCATGGCACTGAACAATTCATAGGCTTCCGCCTCATTCAAATCTCGTGCGCCATCACGGCCACGGCCAATCTCTCGCAAAAAGCGGGGTATGTTCAGCATGCTGCACTCCATCCGGATTTATTGACTGATATGGTATACCGCTCCAGGCAACGACGAACGGTTGCCAGATGAGTGCGCCATATCTGTTATTTGTATTGTGGCTGGGTTTTCCAGCCTTTGCCGTTTGATATGGCCATGACTTGCCGAACATCGACATCGAACCGGCGCATTACGCGACCACCACTCACCGTGCCACCATGCGCTTGATCTCCGGTACACAGGAACCACAGGAAGTGCCGCATTTCAGCTGTTGCTGCAGACCGGGCAAATCCAACCCAGCATCAATACCAGCCTGGATATCTTTTGCTGATACATTCAAGCAGTTACACACGATTTGGCCCCGCCCTTCCCCTCCTTGTGGTGGTTTGTCGGCAGGTGCCAATACCCAGGCACGCAGCTCAGTGGCTGGGCGCCCCTCGGCGATCAACTCTTTCAACCAATCACGGGCAGCGGTCTCCCCTGTCAGCCGTACGCCTTCAATTTTTCCGTTGGGTCCCACCAGTACCCGTTTTGAGACCCCCCGACGTGGGTCGTTGTAGGTCATGCAATTGCCTTCATCCACCATGGCCAGTAATTGATCCAACCCGCTCAGCATGGTTGGATCAGGGGCGGCTTCACAAGCAACACGCAGGATGACGGCCGGCTCATCACGGCCAAACAAACCAACCGTGGCATAGCTGAAGCGATTCAGAAATGGCTGCAGGCTTTGTAACCGTTGTATGGCATCGCCCTTGCGCATGATCACCATCTGCCATGGCAGTATGATTTGGCTATTCGTAAAAGTGTGTGGGCGCCGGATGGTGCCAAAGATGCCGCACGACGCTAGTAAATCGTAAAAGCGTGTTGTGTTTCTTGTCAAGAGAGGCTATGATACAGCCACT
>NZ_SCOH01000074.1 GCF_005503445.1 Chitinivorax sp. B
CACCTCGACAGCAGTCATCCTCAGCAAGCGCTGACATTTGCTGCATTTTTAAGCGAAACAGCGGCAAACGCTGCCACTGTTTCACAGAAAAATCGCTGTGGGCGAGATGAAAATGTACGCCGGACATGCGGACGGCACACCGAAGTTTGACCACCCCCAACGTGGTGCAATATGCCAAACAGTAGTGACGGATGCCGCTGAACAGGGCGCCAGTCGTGCTATTCGATGGGCATCGGCGATTTGCCAATCAGTGAAATGCCAGACACCAAACCACGTTGCCTTTCATTACGTTTGGATCGACAACAAGTGAACCGCCACTATGCCTTATCGGATCATGTGTATTACTTGCCTCGTGCGAAAATGGCGCCAACAACCGTTCTTTACCGCAATGCAACATGCCAATGGCAATGTTCAACCAGTGACACGTTTACCTCGCAAATATGACAGGTTTACCTCGTTTTACGCCAGCGGTGAATTTTCCAGCTACGTATGGTGTGACGAATTGACTTGGCTGCCTTCGCGCTTACGGCTGGACTGAAGTTGAGGAACAGATTGCCCCAGCGGCTTTTCGCTTGCCGGGGTTGAAAGCTAAACCCCAAGAAATCGAATTTACCGGGGGCGGACGTGCGGGTACTTGTTGCATTGCAATATTCGATACTGAGCACTCCGCAGCGTGGCCACTTTACCTCGTTGTATGGAACCTGGTGCTCACCATCGCCTACTTCGACCGTCTTGGAGTTCCCAGCCTGCGCCGACCTCAACTTCTCGAACCATCCGGTGCGGACCCGCATGGCGGGTGGTGTGGGAGGGGTCCGGTCTTCGTTGACCGGCCCCTATCCCGATTGCCCTTACTACGCGCTAATGTGACGGGCATTGACCCATGGTGCTGTTTTTAACATTCCAACAAGCCATATTAGGGGGTGCAGCCAGTCCACCAGCAGCTACCTTTGCGATAGGGTTGTACGGCTTTCCATTTCACCCAGTCATTGGTGAATTGCCGCTCTTTCAAGCCCCACGCACCGTAACGGCTGGGTGTGCCAACGTGGTTGAAGTACATATACACCTGAGCTCGTTCGCCAATCCATTTCTCCATGAATTTCGTATAGGCTTTGCCCATACGATCATCGTGGTTGGCGGCGATCATAAGTGGCACCCATTTCTCGTTGTTTTCCTTGGCATTGATATCTTCGTACTTGGTGCATTTGCCGTCATTGTCCCACTCGATACACTTCAACTCGCTCGGAATTTCGACGAGGTGTTGACCGCCTTCATAGGCATAGAGACCAAGACCCTTGCTGACTGCCAAGGCATAGCTGTCCTTCGTACGCAGACGCGATCGTTCAATAGCGCCGCCCATTGCTGAGTCTTCAATCAAGCCAAGCAGGGGGGGAGTTACTGCATTCCCTTGGGCGTTTTCACCCATCAGCTCTTCAAAGACTTTGCCCAGGCCGCCGTCTGGTTCTTTGTACCAGGACTGCCGTGCGGCTTTGACCGCCGGTTTGGTGTCGCTCAGATAATCGCCAAAGTAAGGCGCGATTGCCAAAGCATCCATGAACTTGCCGCATGTCTGGCCATTTAGGTCGTACTTCGCGGCAATCGAGCAATCAAGGTATTGCTTTGCTAGATCAGTCCAAGCAGCTTGGCCGTTCATAACGCATTTTACTTTGTCGGTGTTGGTACCAAATTGCGCCTTCACCAACTGGCAGACTTGTGCGGCACGCAGGGCATGCCAATTCATTCCCAGCTCCCAATCAGGGTGACCTTCGTCCCATGCGCGTGAGGCAACCTTTGCTTTACCCTGAGTAACGTACCAGCTCGTAGCAGGGAACTTGCCGTTCCAAGGCTCATTGCCATATTCCAGGATCAAGGTGCGACCTGGCGCCATCATACTTTTCGCCAGCCGCCCGAACTGAATAGCAAAATCGTCGTCAATTTGTGGTGGCAGATTGATCCAAGGGTCGGCGCCGACACTATTGGCCAAGTTCAGCATGGCGGTATAGGGCGCCCCCTTGTTGGTCCCCCAGAATGCATTACTTTCCAATGGGCGCTCTGCCCATTTAACCAGCGGCTGTGGCTTGAATTGCCAGGTCACCGGGTCCTGATAGCCATTGGTAGCGCCCCAATCCATGAAGCGCAAGCTACGGAAACTGCGCAAATCCGCCAGGAAAGCGGGATGCCAGATTTGCTGCCCGACGTTCTCGGTAAACGGTACAAAGCGGCCGGTTGTATCGGTGCATTTGGCGGCACTGGCCGCATAAACGTCCGGCTTATTGGCGCAAACGCCACCCGGTGGAATTACCCGGATATTACGGATGTAGTTATTGGGGTCGGTTTTGGTAATGCTGATTAGCAAACCGGCACTTTTTGTGTTGTCGACGGTAATGACATCGCGGCCCGGTGCCTGGCGCACATTGGAAGCGCTTAAGCCGTAAGTAAGAGTGCCGTTGCCTTCGTAGAGGATCGTGTAATCACCAGAAGGGTTTGCGCGCTTATTGTCTTTAAAGAGAAGCGCGGAGACAAAGCGATAAGTTTCTGGCGCATTGCTTGCCGGCAGGCTTTTAACCCAGCCATTTTCATCTAGTACTAGCTTACTTTGTTCGATAGTGTCCCATCTGTATGTTTTATCTGCGCATTGTAATTCAGCGGGATAATTCTTGTCGCCGCATTGTGTAAGCCATTTATCAGTCATCTTGAACTGATCAATGGTGGGGATAGCGGGGGAGTAATAAGCCAATCCGGTGAGGTTAAGTCCCACACCTGAACGTGCTTGTGCTTCAGTAGCAGCAGTACCTAAAAGTATGCCTGCCATGGCCAGTACAATACCTGCACTTTGGCGGGGTCGGGTTTTGAGCGATAACACGTGAGCCTCCTTGAGTAAAAGTAAAACCGTTAATTGAATCAAGTTCAGGTAGTGCCGGGGTGTGGCTATATAAAATTGTAAAAAAATGTCTACTAGGGCACCTCTGCGCAAATTGGATTTTGACATATCATTCAATCTTAAGTGATTGAATTTACTATATTTTGCTCTTCGATTTTTGATTGGTGAAGAGGTGCATTAGGTTAAAAAATTAATTATTGTTTGGATTGTCAACTTGGGTAAAAATTAAATAATTAATTAAATCAAGTGCAGGTGGTGCTATGGGATTTCATTAATTTGTAAAAAAATGTTTATTTTGTTAAAAATTTAATTATAATTTGGATTGGCTCCTTTAGTAGAAATCAAACAGTTAATTAAATCAAGTGCGGGTGGTGCTTAGGGGCTTACATTAATTTGTAAAAAATATGTTTATTAGGTGAAAACCTTATGGGCGTGGATTGGGGCGCGGGAGTGAGGCCGTTTTCCAAATCGACACCAACTCGAATGCAAGCGTTCACCCCCGACTGTTGTACCGGCCTTCCCTAACCAACGCCTGAATCCGTGACGAACCACCTTAAAACCAATGCAATGAATTGATTCATAATTGGAAAATAGAAATTTGTGCGCGGCGGTGCGAATTTCAGCTGAACTTGGCGATTTGAAATTCGTGATGGCAGATCGATCGCGAGTCGACTTGCCGGGGTGAATCAGGTCTCCAGGGTGGGATCGAACTTGCCAATGGCATAGACTTGGGTGCAACAGTGCACCTCACCAAGCAACCTGGTGCCCAGTCCGATCGGGTGGCGCAGGGGAACCTGCCGCCCCTACGCTCCCACGAAACCGTACATGACATTGAGACCGCCGACCACATCGGCTGTGAACAGCTCACTTTGCAGGTAGGCGTACGCGTTTTCCTGACTGTCAAAACCATGCTGTACCTGCACGTCTTCGTCACGCACAAGCAGTTCCTTCGATTTCGCACCGGCGATGGTGTTGAGAAACGGTGCTTTGTGTTTCTGGTAGATGCCCGCCGCGGCGGGTCGGTTAGCAACAAATTAGTTACGACCGGCCATTACGCCGCCGTCGACGTCCCAAATGGCGCCTGTGACCCAGCTCGCCTTATCCGAGAGCAAAAAGGTGATCACTTCCGCGACATCCTGAGGCGTTCCCACGCGACCGATGGGATGGAAGTTGTTGAAGCCTTGCAGCGCGCTGTGCACTTCGGCCTTCGGGATAAAGCCTTCGTAGATCGGGGTCTGCACCACTGCCGGTGACACAGCATTGACACGGATATGCTTCGAGGCCAGCTCCATGGCCAAGTGCTGGGTCAGGGAATGCAAACCGGCCTTGGCCATCGAGTAGGCCGATGATGGTGTGGCCGCGATGGACTGCTTCGCCCACATCGAACCAATGTTCACGATTGCGCCCGCGTGATCCTTCGCAATGAGGTTGGTGGCGACTTTCTGGGTAATGAAGAAGAACGCCTTGTTCAGCTTCATGTACTGGTCGTAGTCAGCGTCCTGGTGCTCCAGGAAAGGTTTGGGAAAGAAGACGCCAGCCGCATTGACCAGAAGGTCGATGTCCGAATGCTGTTCGTCAATGGTTTTGAGCAACACAGCCAGCCCTTCGTTACTGGAGAGGTCTGCCGTCAGCACCCAAACTTGCCCCAGAGCAGCCAGCTCCTTGCGCGCTTCTTCGGCCTTGTCCGCGCGGTGACCCACGATCACTGCGCTGCCGCCTTCGGTCAGCACCATGCGGGCTGCTTGAAGGCCCATTCCGCTGGTGCCACCGACAACCAGCAACTTCTTGCCCTTGAATTGATTGCTCATAGTAAAACCTTTCAATGTGTTGATTGACTTCCTTGTTTGTGCAAGGATCGCCATCTGATCTAGAAGAAAAACTATTCATATTTGCGACTGCCCAAAGCTGTCGATACCAACCATGAATTGTTGCCAATGCCAAAATATCAATACAGTCATAATTCTTTACTTATTCCCTTCTGGTGGCAAATGAGATAAAGTATCTAGCATTAAAAGAAAAACTTTATCGTTATGAAATCCCCTGCCCACCTCAATCCGTTGCGCGCATTCGAGGCCAGTGCCCGTCATCAGAGCTTTTCAGCAGCAGCGGCCGAACTCAACGTGACCCCCGCTGCAGTCGGCCAACTCGTGCGTACATTGGAGGAATGGTTGGGCACGCCGCTATTCCATCGAGGCTCCAGTGGACGGGCACGACTCATACCCACTGAGGCAGCCAAGCGGGCGTTGCCGGATATCCGTGCGGGCTTCGATAGGCTGGCGATTGGCCTAGAACGGCTCAAGGAGGGATCGACTAGCGGTGTACTCACTGTGACAGTCAGCCCAGCCTTTGCCGCCAAGTGGTTGCTGCCACGCATCGACAGGTTCCAGATCGCTTGGCCTGACACGGACGTGCGCTTAGATACCAGCCTCAAGGCGGTGGATTTCGTAGCGCAGCGGATCGATATTGGCGTTCGCTACGGCATGGGAAACTGGCAGGGATTGACAACTGAGAAGCTAATGGACGAGGAGGTCTACCCGGTTTGCTCGCCCAAATTGCTACGTGAACATTTGCACTTGCAGAAGCCGGAAGATTTAGCCCAGGAAACTCTAATCCACGACTTGTCAATGGACGGACATGCGAGCTTTCCAACCTGGGATGCTTGGCTGCAGAAGGCGGGCGTGACTGATGTTGCCACCACGCGTGGCATGAAGATAAATAATTCTGCAGCTGTCTTGCAGGCAGCGATTGATGGGCACGGTATCGCGCTCGCTCGCAGTGTCATGGCGCACGACGATCTGGCAACCGGGCGGCTGGTTCGGTTATTCCCGAAAATAACTTTCACTTCACCACTGGCATATTTCGTCGTTTACCGCGCTGAGTGTTCCAGTCTGCCCAGACTGATGGCCTTTCGTGATTGGTTGCTCAAAGAAGCGGTGGCGTAGCGCGCAACCACCTGAGAGAACTTTTTTTCTCCCTAATGCAGGATCTTGTCAAGAAAGTCGCGCGCACGTGCGGACCGTGGTGTATTGAAGAACAGTCACTTGCTGCATCTTCAACGATCACGCCGCTATCCATGAAAAGCACGCGATGCGCGACCTTGCGTGCGAATCCCATTTCATGCGTGACGCAAACCATCGTCATTCCCTCACGTGCAAGCTCTACCATCACATCAAGGACCTCGTTGATCATTTCCGGATCAAGCGTGGACGTGGGCTCATCAAACAGCATGGCAATTGGGTTCATGGACAGTGCGCGGGCAATTGCGACCCGTTGCTGCTGTCCACCAGAAAGTTGTGCTGGGTACTTATGGGCGTGCATTTTCAGGCCAACGCGGTCGAGCAACTTACGGGCTTTCTCGATCGCCTCGTCTTCGCTGCGGCCCAGTACCTTTATCTGCGGCAACGTGAGGCTGTCGAGCACCGATAAGTGTGGGAACGGCTCAAAATGCTGAAACACCATGCCGACTCTGGCGCGCAGTTGCGCGAGTTTGATTGACGGATCGTCAAGCTGAACTCTGTCCACAGTAATGCTGCCGCTCTGATACGGTTCAAGTCGGGGGTGGGTCAAAATTGTTGGCCATTGACAGCAGCCATACTTTCGCAGCGTGGACTATCGACAGAAAACCGTCAGCATCGACGTTAAGGTTAAGGATGGCTCGCAGGAAGCACTTGATCTTGGCGAGTTAAAAAAATAGCTATTTTCGCTGTACGTCCATCGATTCCGCCGCAGGGGTCTCGCATGCGAGGCCCTTTTGTTTTAGCTAACCGTACAACGAGGTAAAGTAGCCACGTGACGGCGCATTGTTGGTGCGGTGCACGAGACTGCATCGTTTCCCGGGTGCCGGTGCGCTGACCCATGGCCGAATGCAGGGAGCCGATTGGTAGCGATCGACTTGGTCGTTCACCCCGCGACGCTGTCGTCGACCCCGAGCTGGATCATGTTGACGAGTGATTCAGCCTGTTGACGCCTTGACCCAGCCCATCTCCAGCCATGGTTTTAGGAAAGACAGGCGATCAAGCTCACCCCACTTGACCACAACCGGCAATGGGGTCGGACGCGGTTGCTCAATGACCTCGGTTACCCGCAGTTGTTCCAGGATTAGTTGGGTACTTTATCGCCATCAACCCAGCTTGGGGGATGGGCTGATGTTGACGGTGAGCGTGTCTGACATCCGCTGATATTGCCCTGGTGCCACGCCAAAATAGTGCTTGAATTGCGCAATGAAATGGCTGGTATTTTCGTAACCTAAATGGTCTGCAACAGCGGCAATGGCGTGCGCCTGGTCAAGTCGTTCGATCGCCAGATGCAAGCGCAGCAATTGCCGCCATTGACCCAATCTCATGCCGGTCTGCGCATAAAAGAGACGGTGAATACTGCGCTCGGACAGCCCTACCCAACGCCCCCACTCTTGCACGTGCTTTTTACTGGCGGGCTGATTGATCAAGGCATCCGTAATCCGTTTCAAGCGATGGTCACTCGGCAGCGGCAAGCAGTTGGCGTTATTGGGCGAGACAGTCAATTCATCCATCAACACCGTGGTCAGGTGTGCTTCGCGTTCGGTGAGGGGCGCGAGCGGGTCCCGCTCCGCAAGCCGATTGACGATCAGTTCGATCAGTGGATTGCGGTTAAACGTGGCGGTCTTCGCTGGTAAGGTTTGAGCAGCCGAAGGGTCCAGGTAGATCGACCAGCCGGTCCGGATACGGCGTGCCACCACCCTGTGCGACATCCCAGGCGGGATCCAGCCCAGTGTACCGGGGGTGAGCAGCCAGCTGGCATGCTCGGTCCACACCTGCATCACCCCATCCTGAATACAGAACAGCTGTCCTCGCACATGCTGATGCCAATCGAATTGCCGATTACCAAGCGCAAATGGTGTGGCGTCACCATCCTGGCCAGGGATCACCATGATGGAGGGTTGACCGGTCCATTCACTCAGGTCCGCAGGATGAAGTGTTTGAATCACCTTGATACTCCACGTAGGTTGGCAGTTATCCAGCATTTTGTGTCAGCTGTTCATTACTGGATAGTGGAATGTTCACCCTAGCATGGCAGCCATGGTGAATGAAACACAGGAAAACACAGATGCAACCGTTGAACATCGTCGTGATTGGGGCGGGTATCGCTGGGCTTACGCTGGCAAAAGGCCTGCAAAAACAGGGTATCCCCTGCCATATCCTTGAGAAGGATTCCCATGCTCTGGCACGCCGACAGGGGTTCCGAATTCGCCTGAATGCCAGTGGGCAGGCTGCGTTAGCCGCATGTCTGCCAGTGGCTGATTTCGATCAGGTGGTGTCTGAAGTGGCGCTGAGTCAGGAACGAATGTGTTTGTTTGACGGTCAACTGCGTCCGGTCAAACAACGGATCATGGCTTGGCAGGGTGACGCGGAACCAGTTGCATTTCAGCCCCCGGAGTGGAAGGTCGATCGTTCAATGCTTCGGGCAACCTTGCTGCGGGGCCTGGAAAGCCATATTGCTTTTTCAAGCCCATATCGTGCCATGCACCCCCAGCCGGACGGGCGATGGGCGGTACACGCTGGGAACCGCACCCTGCTGGCTGATGTGGTGGTCGTGGCCGATGGTGCCCATTCTGACGTGGCCGCACAGCTGGGATTGCATACAGAGCGTGAGCGGGAGTACGCGTGCATCTACGCAAGATGCTGGTCGGCATCGCCAGCATGGCATCGCTTTTACGCGGATGACCTGTCAGTGATTCGGGCGGATGGCTTGACGATGATCATTGATGCCATGACGTTTTCGTCCAATATCGATCGAGCCGGTTATCTGTACTGGGCGATATTCGCGCGGCATGCGCATCCATTGATGACACGGGCCCGCCACCAGCCCCAGCGAGTGGGCGGAGTCGCCGCACAGTGGGCTGCCGAAGCCAATTGGCATGGCGATCTGCAGGCGCTGCTGGCAGCTCAGGAGGGGCAGGCGTCGGTAGTCGATGTCGTCCAACTGGCACGTCCGATCGTTGGGCCGGCAGGGGTGGTGTTTATGGGCGATGCCGCGCATCTGATGAGTCCCGCCAGTGGGCTGGGGGCCAATACCGCCCTATACGATGCACACTGCCTGACCGAGCTGTTTGCGCTGGTTCAACAAGGCCGGCTTTCGTTAAGAACCGCACTGGATGCCTACACCGACCGAATGTCCACCCACGCATCGTGCTGCCTGTGGCAGTCGCTGAATGGCAGCCGCGAATTAACGTTGGAGTCGTCGCACTCAGTTGAATAAGGTTCTGCTGTATTCACTTGGTAACAGTCAACTTCGGGCCAGGCTGGCGCGGCGTTAGGAGACTTCCAGACGGCATGAGCCCGCCAGGATGCCCTGCTGCGCCGCAGGGGTCAGGCGTTGATGGGGGACCTTTAGCGGTCCTTTCTTCAATGCATGCATTCAATGCCACTGATGTACAACGAGGTCAAGTGACCACTTGACCTCGTTGTACGACAATACACGCATCCTTTGGATGCCGATATCCAGTGCTGATATGTCACGTTTCGAATGGCTCGTCTGCCCGGCGGTTACGCACTATGTCGGATGAGTGCGAAAATAAGTGCGTAGCCATGGTCATAATTGCAATATCCGCCATGTAATACCTTGTTGCAATTGCCACGCTATCAATCACACTGACCACACCGTGCACTTTTGCACGCAAGCGCGAAAATTCATGGCTGTGCAACCGTGCCAACTAGTTTTACACCTCACCGTTCCCGCCATAACCCACTCTTGCAATCCCCAGAATTTCTGGCGGAACTTTGAGATGATGGAATGCAATTCTCTAACCACCCTCACTAAGAGCCTGTTCAAAGTCTTTGTGATTGGTTGAATGTGAGACACTTGGGAGATGAGAAAAAGCTACCCGAGCGACATTAGTCGTGCCCAATTTGAAGTGATCCGGCCATTA
>NZ_SCOH01000075.1 GCF_005503445.1 Chitinivorax sp. B
AGACCACCGAACTGGACCGCCTCGGCCGCAAGCTGGGCACGCTGGATGCGGACGGTCGTTACGAAGGCGCGCTGGATACACAAGGCCAACATGCGCTGGATGCGTTCGGTCAACAGGCCCAGTCCGTCAATCGTGCCGGCGGCGTTACCCGCAACCAATACGACCGCCTGGGCCGGCTGACCCAGGAAACCCTGGCCGCCCGCGCCCAAAACACCGCTGGCCAGAATGTCGATGTGGTCAATGTCTACCAATACGACAGCCTCGGCAACCGTACCCGCAGTATCGAAGCGCAAGGTTTACCAGAGCAGCGCATCACCGACTACCGCTATGACGCAGTCGGCCGGCTGACGCACAAGATCGGTCAGGCGTATACCGCGTTTGATGCCACCAGCCAACAGACCCCTACCATTACCCCGGTGGAGCTCACCCGCTATGATGCAGCCGGCCGGGTGATCGAGCAGATCAAGGGCGGCAATTGGGTCAATGGTCAGGTCACGGGTGGGGTCAGTACCCAGTTCTGGTATGACGCGGTCGGTAACAAACTGGCTGAAGTCGATCCGTTGGGCGCCTTGACCCGCTGGGACTACACCCCGGCCGGGCAGGTCAGCTATCAGATCCGCTCGGCCAATATGGTGAGCGTCGGGCCACGTGATGCCAACACCGCCATCCCGGTCGTCACCGATGCACCGATGAGTGACCGGATTGAACGGTACCGCTATGACGCCGTGGGCCGGCGCACCCAGGTCATCCAGCCGAATCGACTGGTATACGACACCAGCGATTCCAACAAAGCTGGCGAATCCAAACAACAGGATCTGGTCACGCAGCTGGTGTATGACGCAGTCGGCAATGTGATCCAGGAAGTGGATGCGCGGGGCAATCGGGCCTATCACTGGTATGACGGGGTTGGCCGGAAAGTGGTGAGCCTGGATCGGGAAGGCTACCTGACCGCCTGGGACCACCACTATCGGGAGACCGCCGACGGCCCGGACAGCCTGCGTCGGCTGGAGACCCGCTATGCGCAACGTTACAGCGGCCCGATTGCTGGGCAGAGCGCGCCACAAGTGCTGGCCGCGCAGCCGCGTGACCCGGTCAACGACCGCGTCACTGTCACCACGCTGGACCGACTGGGCCGGGTCAAGGAAGTGCGCATCCGTGGCGTCGAGTTCGACCGGATTGTGGACAGCAACAGCGGCGCCAGCACCCTGACCCCGGGCAGTGGCCGGGGTGCGGTGACCGATGCCATCACCCGCTACGACTACGATGGGCTGGGCAATGTCAAACAGATCAGCCAGCTGACCTCAACCAGTGCCCAGGGGGAAGTGTGGGAGACCACCGACCTCGTCCTCGACCAATGGGGCCGCGAACGCAGCCGTCAGGCACCGGGCTATCAGTCAGCCGGCCAGACTATCCGCCCGCAGACCGATACTGCCTATGATGGCTTGGGCCATGTCAGCCAGCTCACGCAACGCGGCCTCGTGCAGGGCCAGTCCGACCGCGTCGTCAGCTACCGCTACCAGAGCGATCGGCTGGTGGAGATGCAGGGCACCGACCGCGCTACCGAACGCTACGACTACGACGCCCTGGGCTTCGTCAGCCGTAAAACGCTGGTGGACGTGCAGGACGCGGCGGGCAACCGCAGCCAGCTGATCACCGAGTACCAGAACGACCCGTTGGGCCGCGTCAAACGGCAACTGGACCGGGGGACGGGTGAAGTGCGCCGGCTGCAGTACAACAGCTTTGGCGAGATCAACCGCAAGGCGCTGGGCGATGGCGACTGGCAGGAACGGATTGCCTACAACCAGCAGGGCAAGATCTGGAAGAGCAACAGCCAGGGCGGGGTCACCAGGCTTTACCAATATGACCAGAACGGTAACACCACCCGCGAACTGACCTCGACCGGCCAGGACCTGTGGAAGGTGCCGACCGAGTTCGACATCAGCCCGCTGACCGATGTCATTTACCGCATCAGCCGTTACGACAAGCGCAATCAGCTGGTTGAGACCATTGACCCGAAGATGACGGTGACCGAAACGGTCAACCAGGTGCAGCAGCTGTATGAGCAGAAGTTGCAGGATTTATATGGTCAGATCCGCGTCGCCGGTTCGGCAGGGAGCACGAGTGTCAGTGTCGGCAAGCAGGATGGCGGCATTCAGGTGCTGGGGAATGAAGCCTACAGCGCGGGCAAGCGGCCGGCTGACCAAACCATTGCTTTGGATACGCTCGCCAGCGTGACGGGTGCCGGGTTTACCAGCCCGTTTACGGTGACGGCCCACCAGTTTGCCGGTACACAGATCAGCGGCACCGGTCGATTTTTCCCTGCCAGAAGCTCAGACGACCAACGGGATCGGTCGAGATTCTATACCCAGGCGCACATCACCCTTCCGGCCGCAGCGCCGGCCGGTGTTTACGAAGCCTATACCGCGGCGGGGCAGCGGATCGGGTCGGTGAGCAAGGCGGCCAATCAGGTAGCCGATTTCAAGACCCATGACACGTATACGAAGACCTATCCCGCGAGCTATACCTTGCGCTATATGCCGAGCAGCGCCGGGTCGGCTGTCATCCAGATCGCCACCTTTAAGGCCGACGAGCATATCGAGGGCCCACCTGATAGCGATCGGAACTACATCTGGACCAAGGTTGACAGTGTCCAATTGCATAACCTGAGCAAGGTCATGCTCAGCTATGGTGCGCAGTCGGTCGATCGGGTGGAGGCGCTGTATTTCAGCGGCGACCAGCAGCTGTATGGCTTTGACTTGGCCAAGGATGCCACCTTGGGCACCTTCGAGCTGAATGGGAATATGGTCAATCCTGGTGGGTATACGGTTGTGTTGCGCGCCCGGCAGGGGAATATCGTCACCTCGTTGACCCAGACCACGATCTCGGTCGCCCGCGACAATTCGGTCACACTCGGCCCCACCGAAACCTTGGCTGCCGATGGCAATCTGTTGTTGAACGGCGGATTGGCGGTCAACGGCCAGCGTACCTACCAATGCTTCGTACCGGGTGTGGGTAGCGCCGAGGTGTACTACCGTTCGGTGAACAGCAATACCTGGGATTCGGTTGCCATCAACGGTTATGGCGCCCAGTTCACCGTGCCGGTCAGTGCTGGCCAGCTGCTGATTGCCAGTGGGGGGCAGTGGTATGCCGCCTCGGTGGACCAATCCAAATGGTCGGGCATGGTGATGGCACTCAAACCCGTGACCTTGAAGGTCCCGCCGCTGCGACTACAGGTTGGCGGTAACGCTGGCCATCTGCTGGGGAGAATCGTCGCCAGCAACGGCAAATCGTTCTCGCTCCCGCAACCGTTGGCCGCCGGGCAAACCGAGGTGGTGGTCGACCTTGCCAGCCTGCTGTCGGTCAGCGACATGCTGCGTGGCAAGACCACCCTCAATGTACTGTACGAACTGCTGGACAACAACCCGGCCACCCATCTGGTGACCTTGCTGGGGCGTTATCAGGCCGATGTGCAGGTCACGGCCCATGGTCTGAGCCAAACGACCATTGCCAGTAAGCTGACGGTTCCGGAAGGCCGGGTGCAGATCCGTGACCGCGGCACCGACGGCAAGCTGGCGATGACCGTAGCAGGCCAGCGCATTGAGCTCAGTCCGAGCCAGTACCGTTGGGAAGGCGATTTCCTGGTGCTCAACCTGACGCCGTGGTTGCCGACCACGGGCAACGCCAAGCTCGATTTCGAGTATCGGGACAGCAAGCTGACCGCCACCGGTCAGATCACGCTGGATGGCAACGGCAATAGTGCGTTGGTGGCACCGTATACCCTCAGCACCTATGCCCCGTACCTACCGATTTCGGTCAGTGGCGCAAGCAGCCTGACACTACAATATCGACTGGGGCAGGGTGCCTGGCAGCATGCGGTCGTGGCGGTTCGGGGCAAGGGGGAGTTTGTCTGGGATACCCGTGCCATCCACGCCCAATTCAGCAATCAAGCGCTGACCTTGCAATACAGTGCCAAGGATAGCAACGGCAGCGAGATTGGCAGCGGCACCGGTAGCGCGACGGTGCGAAGTGACGGGGGCATTACCAGCCAGCTGGTCGTCAATCGTCGCCCCACCACCGTGAACTTCACCTTCACCGACGAGACCATCAAATCGCCGGTGACCGACTTCATGGTCAAGGTCAAGCTCAAAGGACAACAGTGGGATCAGGCGCACACCATTCGCTTCGGGGCCAATGAACTGCCCCCGATCCTGAACGAAGCCCGCTATCCGGCCCTGAAAGTCGCCAGTGGTAGCCAGGAATTTGACTACGAATATGAAGCCCGCCATGGCCAAGAGCTGGTCTCGAAGGGGTTGGGCGGTTTTACCGCAAGCAGCAATGGCCTGGTGGTGATGTCGCCGGTTCAGATCTCGCGCCGCCCCACCCTCATCAACCTGCATGGACCGAGCAACCGCCGCATACCGACGTTGCGGGTCAGCTATCTGGATCCGACCACGGGCGAGATCGTGCTGGACGACAAGCAGCAACCGGTCAAGCATCCCGTGACGGGCGAAGTGCTGCGCAAGCACCAGACCACGAAGACAGTTGACGTGGCCGGCAGCTGGAACGACGCGGAAAAATGCATGCTGTACAGCTGGGCGCCCGGTGCGCTGGTCCCGGAAAAAGGCAGGCGCAGGCTGGAAGTGACGTTGACCATGCTGGACGCGACAGGACAACCCGCGCGCAACGAAATCAACGACCCCATCATGGTGCCGGCGGTGTTGACGCTCTATGGCCTGAAAGATGACAACGACAAACCGGTGGCACCCCGCCTGTTTGAGTTGGGGCGATTGGGGAATGGCGTCAAACTTGACCGATCGGTCCAGATCAGCAAACGGCTCAGTTACAACGCCTTCGGGCAGATTGCCGAAGAGATCGACGATCGGGTCAAAGAGCGTGCGCGGGAGATGATCAACCTGCATGTGGCCAATGGCGCCAACGTACCGGTGAATGAGCAAGCGCTGACCACCCGCTTTGACTATAACACCCTCGGCCAACTGATCCGCAAGACCGACCCGGAAACGGATGTGACCTATGAGAACGGCTTCCGCGAACGGGCGCAGCCGGTGACGCGTTACGGCTATGACCTGGCGGGGCGGCTGGTGAGCAAGCTGAACGCCAACGGGGTGGCGGAGACGCAGCAGCTGCTGGCCGGCTCGACCGCGCAGGCGATCAAGGTGCAGACCAGCTGGGATGGCGCGGGTGGCAAGCAGGTGCTGGACTACACCGCCTTTGGCGAGACCCGGTTGCGCCAGGTCAAGGTGCGGGATGAACAGCGGCTGGTGAATGGCGCCAACACCCGGGTCGAGGTGATGAACCATACCGGTTATGACTATGACGGGGCGGGGCGGCTGATCAGCCAGCAGCAACTGGGGTTTGATGGCCTGGGCGTGGTCAGCCGTCAGGAAGATGGCAGCCAGCGCAATCTGGGCAGGCTGAGCGACCGCTACCGATATGATGGCCTGGGCCGGCGCATCAGCCACAGCAACACCCTGGGGGACACCGACCAGACCGATTACGACAGCCTGGGCCGCATCACCCGCACCGTCAGTGCGGGCGGCGCCGAGACCCGCTATCAGTACAGCTATGTGGCGATCGGCACGGCGGATGGCATCCTGGGCGCGGGTGGCCGCGACCTGGGCGGTTACCAGAAAACCACCACCGACGTTGCCGGCCGTGCCAGCCACGAATGGGTGGACTACTTCGAACGCAGCGTGCGGCGGGTGGATCAGGGCCAGCGTCGCTTCGACTATGGCTATAACCATGCCGGGCAGCTGATCAGCCAGCGCGGCAGCGGTTATGAGCAGCCCCCGCAGGGGGGACGCCACGGGGTACCCGGCGCCGATGGCGCCAGTGGGGTGCAGGCGGGGGTGCAGGACCTGGTCTACCAGTATTACGCCAACGGTTACCTGCAGGCCCTGACCGACCGGACCCATCACACCCGTTCCAGCTATAGCTACGACAATGCCGGCTTGCGGACCCGGGAACAGTACGTCTCGATCGATGCCCAGGGCAACACCCAGGTCACCTACCAGAACGCCACCCTGCAGTATGACGAACTGGGCCGGCTGTCACGGGTGGTGGACCAGAGCGCCTTCACCATCGACTATGAATACGATGCGCTGGGCAACCGGCGGCGGGTGCGCAGCTATCACCATGATGGCATGCAAGGGCTGACCAAGCTGGATGACCTGTGGTACCAGTACGACGCCGCCAACCGCTTCACCGTCTCCATGGGTGGGCTGTACGACAGCCACACTGGCCAGCTGGCGTTGACCGGGCAGCGTGGCAGTCACCGCACCGACACCCGTTACCGGGTGGACATCGCCGGCACCCCCTTGGGCATCCGGCTGCAGTACGATGCGACCGGGCAACGGGTGGGGGCGTACAGTGCCGAATCGGGCAAGGCGGAACGCTACGACTATCGGGCGGATGGGTTCCTGGAACTGGCCTACTACGACGGGCAGGTCAAGGGGCGGCGGGTGCTGGACGAACTGGGGCGGACGACCATCTATCGGGATGAGGAGAAAAAGAAGGTCACCCGCACCTTCTATGACCGCGACCACCGCATCCTGCGGGAAATGCGCTACGGCTTCGACTTTGCCGACAAACCGCGGCAATGGGAAGGCACGCTCTACTACTACCGCGACAGCCGGCAGGATCGCAACCCGCTGGCCGACCCCAACTTCCCGGGTATGCCGCTGAACAGCGCCAGCGACGAGCAGCGGGCGGCCTACCATGGCGAACTGGCCAAGATCGAAGTCTGGAACGACTGGGACAGCGACAACCGCGACTGGCAAAGCACCACCCTCAACGACTACACCTACTGGGATGGCGCCCGGCAGAGCAGCGTCTGGATCACCGGCAAGCTGCAGGACGGCAAGCGCGGCAAACTGTCATTCAGCTATGACGCCAACGGCTACCTGACCAGCCAGCACGACCTGCTGGGGCACAAAAACTTCTTCTACGTCACCGCCGGCAACGGGCAGATCCTGCAACGCCAGGAAAGCCAGGTGAACAGCGACGGCAGCTACGTTGACTACCAGCAATGGTATTACTACGCCAACAACCAGCGCATCGGCGACGTCAGCAACAACCCCAAGACCCAGCTGGTCCGGCAATCGTATGCCGAACAACTGGCGATGAAGGACAAACTGATCAACCTCGACCAGCTGTATCGCGCCGGTCGGCCCGTCAGCTCCTCGGATTTCGACCAGAACTACGAACCGATCAACGAACAGTACCCGGCCAACGCCCCCGGCAACTACACCGTGCGCAGCGCCGGGGAAACCCTGCGCAGTATTGCCCGCACCCTGTGGGGCGATGACGCGATGTGGTACCTGCTGGCGGATGCCAACGGGCTGAAGGGCGATGAAGCGCTGATACCGGGGCAGAACCTGATCATCCCCAACAAGGTCACCAACATCCACAACAACAGCAACACCTTCCGGCCCTACAACCCGGGTGAAGCGATGGGCCGGCTGGACCCGACCATGCCGGCGCCGGCGCCGGCAAAGAAGGGGGGCTGTGGCACCGCCGGCATGATCCTGATGGTGGTGGTGATGATCGTGGTCACCATCTTTACCGCGGGGGCCGCGACCATGGCCATGGCCGGTACACTCAGCACGGCAACTAGCATGGGCGCCATCATGACTGCCGGTGCCACCGCGTTGACCACCGCCGCCGCAGCGGGGATTGGCGGGATCGCCTTGGCGGCCGGTTCGGCGGCGGTGGGTTCGATTGCTGGCCAGCTGGTGGGCAAGGCCACCGGCAACGTCGAGAAATTCAGCTGGACGCAGGTCGGGATTGCTGCCTTGACCGCTGCAGTCACCGCAGGCGTAGGCTCCATCGGCAGTGCTGGTACCGCCACCAGCGCCGCCACCGGCAGCGGTGGCGTGGCCGGCATGATGGGCCTGAACGGCTGGGCGGCGGTGGGCACCAATGCCATGATCGGCAACACCATCAGTCAGCAGGTGATGCGGGCGGCCGGTTGGCAGGATGGCTTCAAGTGGAATCAGGTGGCCGCAGCCGGGGTCGGTGCCGTCGCCAGCTATGGCATGAATGAAGCCATCGGCAGTGCTCAATATGGTGATAGCTGGCAAGCGACCCAGCGGGCGCTGGGCAACGGCCAGGGCGAAGCCAGCTTCGCCCATGCCTTCACCCGCCAATTGGCGCGTAACTTCGTCAGCAGTGCGGTCTCCACCCAGATCACCACCCACCACTATCGTGATTACCAGCGCTCGATGCTGGCCACGGCGTTTGGGGATGCCTTTGCCAATGCTGGTATTAGCGCAGGGCTCCACCAGGCTCAACAACGGTCACTGGCCGAGGCTCAAGTCCGTCAAGAATGGGAAACAGCGGCCCGCAATGCCAAGCTGCAAGGGGTGAGCAATGGGCCGAAGCTGCCACAAAATGACAGCGGTGGTTTCAGCAGCTCAGGCGGGCAGGCTGGCGAGGACGACTTCAGCCATGCCATGCGGCTGCGGGATAAGGGGGTGGCGTTGCGGGAAAAGGATCGGTGGAATCCGGATCAATTGAGTATGGGGCGGAATCGACAGTTGGCAGAAACCGTCAAAGCATTACGCCAGCCCAAACACTTCGTTGCCGCCTTGGGAGAATCCGCCAGCAACCTGCTGGCAAACGGGGCCAGTCGAGGCAAACAGCTTGGCCGTCTGGTGAGCGGAGCCATCGATAGCGCCTACGCATCGTCCGATAGTGCTTCCTTTGCGGACGATGTGGCTGCCCGCAAACAAACCCTGAGTACCCAGCCATCAACAATAGATCGTCCGGAATGGCTGGACTACGAAGTCACCCCCGCCATGCGCAGGGCTTATGAAGAGCAGCAACTGCAAGGGCTGAATGCCAACCTGCGAAACCATGGTGACGAATGGATGGGCAGCATCGTCAAGACCGCCCGCGACAACCCTGGCTATGGCGTATTCCGTGGCTTGGAAATGGGGCCGGCTGCGTTACTGAGCATGGTGGAGGGAGCCTATAATTGGGTAGCACACCCTAGCGACAGTTGGGACCGATTCAGCTTGGAGGCCAAGCTGGATTGGCAAGACAAGAACATGGCCGGGCTGGGCTTCAAGGCACTGCAGGTGGGCGGTGTGGTGGCGGTCTCTTATACAAGTCTGACGCTGCCGACGATCTTACGCGTGTGTAGAGCACGCGAGCCCGGATCTTGTACAACAATACAAGTTCTGACGACCATGACCATGACAATCCATCAATACAACACAGAATATCGATCAGATCATAAGGACAATCTCACAATAACA
>NZ_SCOH01000076.1 GCF_005503445.1 Chitinivorax sp. B
ACGTCGGTGCCAAAATTGCCGGCGAAGACATACCGGTCGTCGCCCAGACCGCCTTTCAGCGTGTCGTTACCAACGCCACCGTCCAGGGTGTCGTTGCCAGCCCCGCCATCCAGCTTGTCGTGGCCATCCAGGCCGGACAGGCTGTTTTTACCGGCATTGCCGGTCAGGGTGTTGGCCAGATGGTTGCCGACCCCATTGAGGTCAGTGCTACCCATCAAGGTCAGGTTTTCGACATGGTCGACCAGCTTGGTGACACTGGCGCTGGTATACAGGATATCGGTCCCGCCATTGGCCAACTCGGTGATGGTGTCATTGCCCTCCGAATAGTAGGTGTCGTTACCACCACCTCCTTCGAGGGTGTCTTGACCATTACCACCAATCAAGGTGTCGTTGCCAGCCAAGCCTTGTAATCGATTGCTCAGTCCATTGCCTGTGATTGAATTGGCCAATTCGTTGCCCGCGCCATTGATGGCACTGCCCTGAAGAACAAGGTTTTCGACTTGATCAGGCAAGACCACATCCATCGTTGCTTCGATCTGATCTTTACCTTCGCCGGCCATTTCAAAGACATAATCCATCGATCCAGCGATTCGGTAGATATCATCACCTTTGCCACCATACAGCCAATTGGCTTGTCCGCCGCCACTGATCAGGACATCGGCCCCGTCCTGGCCATATAAGGTATCGTTGCCGTCCCCGCCATCCAACGAGTCATTGTCAGCGCCACCATCCAAGGCATCATCACCCTGCAAACCCAGCAAGGTGTCATTACCTTTGTCACCCGACAGCGTGTCGCTCATGAAAGTACCTGTGAACCGGTCGTTGCCAGCGGTCGCCTGTGGGGTGCCCAGCGCCTTGACGTATTCGGTAGCGAGATTGAACACCGTGCCATCGGCCAGTCTGACGGTACGTAATGCCGTAGCCATCGGGGGGGCGTTGTCGCCAATATCGAAATGATCTGCCAGCACGATGCCATCCCCCTGGCCCAGATCCAGCAGCAGGTCTCGGTTATAGCGCAGCAGGCGAATATCACCCACTTTCAAGCCCTGACCAAGGCGCAGTTCATCTTCAGCAAGCGAGCTGTAGCTATTGAGCGAGGTACTGCCCCCCGCAATGGTATCAATGCCGTCACCGCGATCGAACAGGTAGGCATCCTGCCCCAAGCCGCCTACCAGCAGGTCATGGTCTTTGCCACCGCGCAATGTGTCATTGCCATCCATCCCCTGAAGCTGATCGTTACCACCCAAACCCTGGAGTTGATCATTGCCAGCCGTGCCAGTGAGATAGTCATGCCTTTCGGTTGCCTGATTGGTTTTAGCGAGAATAAGCTGTTTGTTCCAGATCGTACCATCAGCAAATTGGAAGTCGCTCGCATCGCTGACTTGTGTATCCAGACCGTCAAAATAGCCATGCAGCGTGATGGTTTCATTGGTGACGGTTGATTTGACATAGAGTGTCGCATTGTCTCTGGTCAAGACAATGTTTTCAGGGCGGACGCCCTCGGTGAATTGAAGCCGGTTTTGTATAGCTTTGCGCCAGGATGTAGCGAGATGAACAGTGTCATTGCCCGCACCATGTCCCCAGATGACGGTATCGCGCCCATTGTTGGAATGGATCTCATCATTACCAGCCCCACCCTCAAAGACATCATTGCCAGAGGTCAGCTGGAATGGATCTTCCCGATCTCCCCACAAGGTATCATTGCCACTACCACCCATGACACGATCATTGCCTTGTCCATCGAAGATTTGGTCGTCGCCAATTCCGCCCTCCAACACGTCATCACCATCATAGCCATAGAGGGTATCATTACCACCCAGTGCCAGCATGACATCCGCCTGGCCTGTGCCATGCAATGTATCAGCCCCTTCTGTGGCACTCCATGCCAACTTCCTGACGTCTTCGGCTGGAATCAGGGTGCCATCATCAAACTTCAACTGAATCGCACCGTTATCATTCTCGGCCCCACCAAAGAAATTGGCTAACCGAATGGTGCTGCCGTCAACCAGTTTGATAAACAGGTGGTTCCTATCTTGCCTTTGGTCGGAGCGCTCAATACGGATATCGGTACGCTTGATACCACCGGTCAACAGCAGTGTATCAATGGTGTTGCCGAATCGATGAACCGTGATGGTGTCGTTGCCATCACCCTTGCGATACAGATAGGTATCCGAACCATCGCCACCACCCAGCATGTCATCTCCGATACCGCCTTCCAGTGTATCGTCACCGGTATTCCCATAGAGGTCATCGTCGCCGGCATTGCCATAGAGCTTGTCATTGCCAGCAGCCCCGTCAATCCGGTCGCGACCACCCAGGCCCGATATCACGTCGGCCGTGTTGTAGCCGACCAAGGTATCGTCACCTTCTGTGGCATCCAACAATTTGGCCATCAGCGTCGGTACCGACCAGATGGTGTTATCGGCAAAGGTCACCTGTGAAACCTGGGATTGCGGACCAAAGAAATCGGTTATCCGGATGCTGTCGTCACTGTTTTTGATACTCAGCAGCAAATCGTTGTCACTTCTTGATACCTTGATATCAATCGGTGAAATGCCGGCCTTGAATGCGATGGTATCTTCCTTGCCCGACTGGCTGCCCAGCACGGTGTCTTGGCCGTCTCCACGACCAAAGCGATAGGTATCCCGACCCGTCTGACCATCCAATTGGTCATTACCTGCCAATCCATCCAGGGTATCGTCGCCTTGATAGCCAAGTAGCTGGTCATTGCCAGCGGTACCCTGCAGCAATAGGATTTTCACTTGTGCGGCACTTAAATTGGTTGCACCGCCTTGGAAGGTAAAGGACTCAATGTTGGGGGCCGTAAAGAAGTTAAGGATTTCAACCTGGTCAGTCGAATCTCGCAATGACACAACCAGGTTATTGTAGTGGCGTTTGAATTGGAGATGCTCAGGCAGAATGCCAGGGCCAAAGGCCAACACATCCATATCGTTCGCATTGCCGCCGTTGCCATCCGAAAGCGTGTCTTGACCATCACCACGATTGAAGTGATAAGTGTCAGATCCACCCATGCCTTCCAAGGTGTCATTGCCTTTGCCACCAGCCAGTTTGTCATTGGTCTGGTAACCACTCAGGTAGTCATTGGCATCGCTACCGATCAGCACGCCGGCGTTGATGGTTGCCGTATCCAATACAACACTGCCGTCTTGGAATGTGATTTGCTCAATACCTTCGCCATTGAAGTAGTTCTTGACGGTTACGCGATCAGTTGTACCCTTCAGGCTGATAATCAGGTCCGCACTCTGACGGGCTAGTGTCAGATCTTCGGCACGGATACCCGTGCCCATCATCAGTACATCAGCCTCACCGGTCCCGCGCTGCGGGTTATCGATGATCAGATCTTGACCATCACCACGCTCGAAGCGATAGGTATCCGAACCCGCGCCGCCATCCAGTTGATCAGCCCCCAAGCCACCAATCAACGTATCATTGCCGTCACGGCCATACAGTGCATCAGCACCGTTATTGCTGTCCAGGACATCGTTCCCGCCGTTGCCATCAATGAAATCATTAGCCTGGCCGCCGTAAAAAACCTCATCGGTATAGTCACCAGTCAACGTCAGGGAAGACGTAGCCCGACCAGCCATTTTTTTGAGATCCCAAGACTGTACGGATGGCGTGTTATTGCTTGCGTCCGAGGCAATGGCGGATCGTGCTTGCGGGTTAACGGGTGGCGGGCTGACAGTGCCGTTGACAAAATGATCGATGGCGCCCTTGAAACCCCCATCGATATAGATGTCATTCTCGCCGGTTCCGCTCAGGCGCAATACCATTTGCTGACTGGTAGACTGTAGTACGGTGACATCGTCCAACGAGCTGATGCCTGTCAACAACAGTGTATCGTATCCTGCTACATCCTTGATCTGCTTCTTACCACCGCCGTTGACATCGTAGGTGTCATTCCCCAATCCACCCTCCAGTAGATCCAGGCCGCTACCTGCAACCAACGTATCATTGCCGTCCCCAGCCCGTAGGATGTCATCGCCATCCTCGCCGTTGACCAGATCGCTGATCGCAGAGCCCACAATGGTGTCGTTTCCACTGCCACCATAGAGAGAGTCACTCAAACCGGCAGCGGGGTTTAAGCTTGCGCTAATCTGGTCATGTCCATCACCACCAAAGATCAAGTCGCTGCCATGGCTACCCGTGAGGGTGTCGTTGCCGTCACCACCATCCAAGGTGTCGCCAACCGTATCCTGAAAGTCAGAGACTCCGGATGTCAGGATATCGTTGCCAGCGCCACCGATCAGGGTGTCCGCACCGCCCAGGGCAGCGATCGTATCATCGCCATCGCCCCCGTCCAGATAGTCACCGGTCGTATCAGTCTTCAGCACATTGGCCAGATAGTCATTGCCCGCTTCGCCAAACAGCGAATCGGTCCCCTCGCCACCATCCAGGAAATCGTCTCCTGCGCCACCCAACAGCGTATCATCCCCGCCTTTGGAGAGCTGATATTGGCTACGGAAGGTGTAATCGCCAAACAGCGTGTCATTTCCCTCCCCGCCGCTCAGCAAATCATGATCACCCTCGCCAAACAAGGCGTCATCCTGCTCCCCGCCATCCAAAGTGTCGTCACCACGGAAACCATAGAGCGTGTCATTCCCCTGGCCACCCAGCAACAAATCACCTTTGTCGGTATCAAAATCCAGTTTGCCACCCTGGAAATTGACTTGGAAATGGCCACCAACCAATAGGTCTGCTCCTTCGCCGCCAATCAAGGTATCCTGACCGCCATTACTTTGCAGCCAGTCATCCCCCTTGCCCCCGTTGAAGGAAAGTGCGCTTTCCCATATTGTTTTATTGGGGGTAGTCATGCCCCCCGTCATGCTTGCCCAATGCTCATCGCTGTAGACGGTCTTGCCGGTACTCAGTGCAATTTGTGCCCGACTCCCAGGCTGAACATCCCGGCTGGTGGTACCGGACTGCTGCCCAAACTCGTTCAGCAACATGATTTCATAATGTAATGGCGTGCCCGCCAATGGCTGGTAGCTCAGCTGCCAGGTTTCCTGATAGGTCTTAAAGGGGTCGGTACCGGCGATGATGATGTCGTTTCCATCCTGGCCATGCGCCTCTGCCTCCAGGCTTGCGTTGATGAAGTCGTTGCCCTCACCGCCAGCCAGCTTGGTGTAAATGGCCCCACCACTTTGAATGATGTCCGCACCCGCAGTCGCACCGGGCTTGGTGCCTTTGTAGTCGACTGGCTTGGCCGTTAGATTCAGGCCAAAATCCCCGTTCTTGAACTTTGCGATCGTGATGGCATCCTTACCACCGTCACCATAAATGACCTTGAGTTCAGTGCCAGCTTGGCCCGACCACAGTAGTTTGAGCTTTTTGCCTGCGAGGGTGGCTTCATATTCACCCGATTGTTCAGTACCGTTGGCCGCATTTAAGATTGCTCCATTGATGACCAACGTGCCCTGACCATCCGCATCCTTGATGACGTCGATGCCGTCGCCCGTTGTGAACTCATAACGGTCAACACCCAGCCCTCCTTCAAGCCAGTCGTTATCTTTGCCACCAACCAGCGTATCATTTCCCTGTCCACCGTGTAGATGATCATTTCCCGCGCTACCCGTCAATGAGTCTTGGTCCGCACCACCTTCGAGGTAATCGTTTCCACCACCGCCGCTAATGGTGTCGTTGCCCATCATCCCGTAGACATGGCCTGCATAGTTTGAATCCAGTAATAAATTTGGAGTACTGTCTCCAAAAAACACCTCGGCAGGCCTAGGTGCTAATGAAGTCATTTGTGGCTTAGTTGATGCGTGAAGGGTAACCTCCATTGAGGAACTAGCGTCATGAAAGCGGGTGCTAAAATAATCACCACTGAATGCTGTGCCACTCTTTGAGAGATTTGACTTGACTAATGTCGACAGCATTTCAATGCGATCCTTAATCCACATTCTTGTGAAGATTCCTGTTCCTTGACTCTCGTTATATAGTGAATATTTACTTGAATCATAATCAAGGCCACTAATTGCAAAATTATGAAGCTCCATAAGCGCATATCGGTAGGGAAGCCCTTCCTCACCTTCTACTAGCGCTTTTTCTAGAATGTATGATGATGATTTATTTGACAGAATATCTATTTTTAATGATTTTCCACCCTCTTCTTTGGTGACCGCCTCAATTTCATCAATTACTTTGAGAATTGTAGACCTATCATTCACTCCAGAGATGTTAATTCCAAAACTTTTTGCAAGTTGACTAGTTACTTTAAACAAAGTTTCATTATTTTCGGAAGAAACTGATTCAAGAAAATTATTCAGCTCGGCTACTTTATCCTTTTCTTGAGAGAGTGAATTTATTAATCGCATTACCGCAAGAGATGTCACCACCTCTTGAGTACTATGATTGTTTTTTTGGACAAAAATGCGAACATCATTTCCCGGAAAATCCCCAACAGCAGCAATTAGATCAGTTCCGCTAGCTAGAATATGATCAATATAGCTGAGTTTTGGAATTTCAGCATTTTTTATACCGGGTGCATTGAATGTATACCCCTTACTAACCCCCCCAAACATAATTGAGTACCGTTGAGATAGATAACCACCAAGGGACAAGCCCGTCACTTCAATCGCATGATTTCTATCCAATATTCCTTTTCTAATTAAGACATCATGAAATTCCTCCATCGACCTAACCTGCTCGGAGTCTACCCCCCTTACAATTGCTGATCCCGCTATAATTAAATCATTAACTGTTTCGGAAAATGGCTGCACTCCCCTAAAAGATATTATTGTTTTTCCGGTCTCCATATCTTTAAATACTACTGCTTGAAAGCCTGTTTCTTTATTATCTTGCGCGTATAAAATATCATAACGTCTTGAGAATCTATCCGCTTCTAATCTTGTGAGATACTTGTCCGACACTTCTGGATTTGCATTTCTGGAAATAATATCCCTTATTCTTTTAATTCTTTCATCTCTACTTTCTACACCGACAACAGATGAGAAGTCGAAATATGAGAGGGTGCTAAATAAACCAGCTTCATAATAAAGGTCTATTTTTGTTTCTTTCATGATCGGGTGATTCCTTAGGATATTTTAAATCAATTCATGCGGAATTAGATTTTGATCATCTATATTTATGCAATCAAAGATTTCTTGGTTAAAGTGATTAGTAAACCAACCACGTTCGTAGAACGTGGTTTTGCCTCAAGGTGAGATCGAACTTGCCAATAGCATTGCAAGCTATAGCTTTTGCATGACTAGCATCCGATCTTTTGTATAGGACAGCACACTTTCACCACTGAAAGTATGCTTTTGGCATGGATCGGCTGAGGACTTTAAGTGCTTTTCCCAACTTGGTAATTCGCCTCTAGTCTAACTCCCATATCAAAGGAAAGTCTGATCCCGCCCTGATCTTTAATGATATTTTTTGTATCCTATTAAGTTTAAAAAATCCATACTTTCAATATTATTTCCCAATGTTGATTCTCCAGGAGATATATCACTGGAGCCTGGCAGGATAATACTGCCTTGGGACGTAAAGAATGTTGACTTGAATAGTGGCTGTCCATTATGAAAGTCAACGCCAATTACATTTTGATGCCTGTAAATTTCAAAATACAAAAATGCTGTTATTTTTTCCGAATTACTACTTTGCACATCTATGAATCTAGATGACGGGCTATTTATTTTAGTCACGAGTGGACATTCCTTGTTTGATTCAAATGACTTAATAATATTTTCATATTTACCAGGATGCATCTCATTTAGTTTTTTTATTACTTTGCAATCTTGATTTTCATTTACCTTTACAGATTGCAATCTATACCATCCGCTACCATTATTACCAAGATGCTCTTTTTTGCAATCATATTCTTTATTTGGAAAGTCATTCATATAAACACCTGCAGGTCCACTAATTAATTCAGAGGAAGATGAGGCTATTTCTATATACTCAATTTTTTTATGGTAGTTTTCAAAAAAAAGTGGTGATATGTAATAAAGTGGGAGGTAGTTCTCGGCAATGCATGATCCTTCATTTATCAGCATAAAACTTTTCTGGCGCCCTACATTGGTAGAAAATTTCTCTCCGCCCTCCATGCTGTGTAAAATTTTGGCGTATATAAATGGTGGTAGATAACTAAACCAAATGAAAAGCATGATAAATGCAACAGTAAATATATATGTTAGAGTTTTCTTAACATTAGCTGAAATAAATTTATTCATTGTAGCTCTCTGTAATTGTCAGTTGAGTTTAAAAACGAGTTGGATTATGTCATTTTCATGGCATCATATCATACCATATCCATACCTATGCGATCTGTATTTAGTGCAGGTGAAGTCCACACCGAACGGCATAGAGCCGGAACACCCTTGGCCTGCTTTATGTTGCTAATTAGATTGTAATTCATTATATTTATCCTACCACCTTGAAATAACTAGTTACGCCATTAATCTAACTTGCCACCAGCAAGAAACTTATCAATATTGTCATTGGTGACTTTTTCATACTTTCCAAGTGCTTTTTCATTACAATGATTATCTTTGCAAAGTAACAATATTGTATTCATTTTTTCATCCTTATAGATCAATGCTCGATTAATATTCTGTAGTGTCACGTTTAATGCATCATGATTTCCAGGGTAAGATATAGACAACCTAGTTTTCAACTTAACGCTACCATGCGGGAAGATAAAATCTTCTCCACGAGAAAGTATCTTGAAATCAAATGATATTTCAAAATCCCCACAATTTTTAGGTAGTTTTGATTTTTCTGCATGTCCATACCATTGATCAAAAACATAAAGATTCTGCTTTCTCTCTAGCTCCTTTAAAGCATTTACATGCGCTCTCCATGTGGAGCTACTATTTGGCCAAACCAATGTCCCTATATTCCAAAATCCTTTTTTTTCAATATCAAAAGCAGAAATTTGTTCGACACAACTTATTTTGTGGAACTGATAATATTCATCCGCACCGGCATTAAATGGGGAAAGAAAGAGAAATAGTGAGAGTGTTGAAATGAGCTTCATTTTGTTCCTACCTATAGAAAAGTTGTTTAAAAATTAAAATCATCAGAAAAAATAAATTATTTGATAACTTTTTCCAATTTATTTCTGATACTTTTTTGGAAAGGCCCATTATTTGGTCACAGTACCGACAACTGTTAGCATGCAATAGCCATGTGTGCCCCCAGGGCGGGATCGAACTTGCCAATGGCATCCTAAACTATGGCTTTCGCATGCCTAGCATGTGAGCTTTTGTGTAGGGCAAGCACATTTTTACCAGTGAAATTACGCTTTTA
>NZ_SCOH01000077.1 GCF_005503445.1 Chitinivorax sp. B
TCACCATCCAAGGCGTTCAAGCGACGCTGTGCGGCAAGGCTAACCGGGTCACGGGCAATAAGTGCCGTGGGACCAGATCCATTCAGTCCAATACCGCCCGCCCTGTTTGGAACTACCCGCTCCAATCTAACAGGCAACGGATTCGAATACAACACCCCCGGCGAATAGGCTGGCGGTAGGACATTCCAATCGGGCAGCCCTTTGGCACGCAGATAGCCGGCCGCATTGCTGACCGGGGTATGCATCGCGTTCAGCGCCTGTCTGGATAGCCCAGCCGTCAGTTTCGTGCCCGCCACACCCAGTTGGCCCCCACCCAGCGCCATGCCGGCTATGTCGGCGGTTGCACTTCCCCGGAGTGCTGCTGCACTGAACGTTTGTCCATTTGCCTCCAACTGATCAGCCAAGGCGTATTGCTGCTGGAAGCCTGACTTGATCCGCTGATAGGTGTCTCGCGGGTTCAACATCGCGTGACCGAGTGCCCCCATTTCGCCATGGGCTTGCTGGATGTATCCGGTGTCGTGGAAGGCCCCGAACGTCACCATATCGGTTACCTGCCAACCGAGGTTGTTGACCATGCGTACGCCGCCCGCAATGGCGCTACCGAATGAATTCAACACCCCGGCTGCGCCACCAGCAATACGCATGCCGGCCTGCTGGAATTCATTCCGTGCCGCTTCCTGACTGGTCGCCAGTTGCGCGGCGAGGGCGGCCCGGTGTGCGTCCGATTCGGCTTGGGTGCGCTGCACCAGATGGGTGGCAGTGACGTCTTCCCGCCACGGTTGCCCGTTATCGGTCGTAATCCGCTCTGGCTGTACGGCCGGGGTACGACCGATGCTGCGGCCATAGTCCCGCGACCAGCCTTTCGCTTCCTGCACCGGATCATAATAAGTATCGTCCGGATCAGCATCGCCCATTGCCATCGACGGGGCATTGGCCTGACGAGTGATCTGCCGTTCCTGCGTCAGATCGACGTTGGCAATCGGGTCAAGCGGGAACGGATTCTGCTGCGGTGTCTTCAGGTTGGCACTGGTACCACTGCCCGCCAACTGCCGGTTGCGCTCGGCCTGGGCCGCTTCCTGCTGGCGGGCCGACTGGTTCTGCAGCCGGCGGTATTCCCATTCGTCGATCCGGTCCACCGCCTGCTGGCCGAGGGTCTGCCCGATCGCATTCACCAGCAAGGCCCGTGGCCGGAAGTGGTGGGTGCTCACCTGGCTGCTGACCGTGCCGGCGGTGAACTGGCTCAGCAGCTGGCCCTGCCAGCCACTTAACCGCAGTGCCTGGCTGGCACTGCTCATGGTATTGCCCGCTGCTGCGCCCAGCCCCGCCCCGGCCACCTGACTCCACTGGAAGCCATCCTGCCAGCCGGCGGCGCGCATCAGCTGCTGGCTGAGGGCGTTGCCGATCATGGCATTGACCCCCACCGCTGCCCAGCCGTTCAGGCCCATCAGGCCGGCAAGGCCATTGCTGCTGGCGGCGGCGCTGGTGGCGCTGCCCGCTGAACCTATTGCGCCGCCCACACCGGCCGTGACACCGGCACTGAGCGCGGCCATGCCGACCTGGGTCCAACTGAATTTGTCCACATTGCCCATGGCCTTGCCCACCAGCTGGCTGGCAATCGACCCCGCTGCCGCGCCGATGGCGGCGCTGGCGACGGAGATGGCGGTGCTGACCGCCGCCGAGGTGGCCACGGCCCCGGCGGCCACCGCCCCCGCGGCTGCACCTGCACTGGCGGCGCTGGCGGCGGCAGCCCCTTGCACCGCCCCGGCCATGGCGGTTGAGGCCGCCCCGGCCGTGACGACACTCACCACCACCGCTACCACGATCATGATGATCAGGCCAAAGTCGCCGCAACCTTTTTCATTCACCACCGGCTTGGGCATGGTCGGGTCGATCCGGCCCATGGCTTCACCGGGGTTGTAGGGCCGGAAGGTGTTGCTGTTGTTGTGGATGTTGGTGACTTTGTTGGGGATCACCAGGTTCTGCCCCGGGGTCAGGGTTTCGCTGCCCTTCAGGCCGTTGGCGTCCGCCAGCAGGTACCACATGGCTTCATCGCCCCACAGGCTGCGGGCGATGCTGTGCAGGGTTTCGTTGTTGCCGCGCACGGTGTAGGTGCCGGGGGCGTTGCCGGGGTACTGTTCGTTGATCGGTTCGTAGTTCTGGTCGAAGTCGGCCGAGGTCACTGGTTTGGCGTTTTTGTACAGCGCTTCCAGGCTGACGGTCTTGGCTTTCAGTGCCAGTTGTTCTGCGTAGGACAGGCGGGTTTCCAAGGCTTCGGGGTCATTGGCGACGTCCCCCACCCGCTGGTTGTTGGCGTAGTAATACCAGTGGTCGAACTGCTTTTGTCCGCCTTGGTCATCTGGCAAGGTGACGTGGCGCTGCATGATCTGGCCGTTGGCCGAGACGATGTAAGCGGTCTGGCGGGCGCCTTCCTCGTCATAAGTGGACCGGATATAGCCATTGCTGTCGTACTGCAGGTCGATGCGCCCGTCTTTCGGCAGATCTTTGCCGGTGGCGGTCAATTGCAGTTGTTTGGCCGCATCCCAGTATTGATAGCGATAGCGACGGGTCGAGCTCAAGTCACTGCCGCGATAGGCTTCCACCCGCGCCAGTTCGCCCTTGCCGCTGCTGTTGGCGGTGTGCTGATCGTCCTGCCCGCGCTGGTAATAGAAGTAGCGCGAGGTTTCATGGGTGGCGGTGTTCCCGGCCTGACCCTGGTCGTAGCGGGTTTCCTTGACCACGCGGTTGTCCTGGTCGTAGTCGGTTTTTGCTACCTTGCCGTTCTTCAGGTCCTCGTACACCATGGTGCGCCCCAGCTTGTCCAGCGTACGCCGGGCGCTGAGCTGGCCGTTGAACAGGCTGCTTTCGAGGAAGCCATCGGCGGTATAGCGGTAGGCTTCGCTGACCTTGGATTTGGCCGAGTACGCGCCGATCCGCTGGCCGGCGTAGTCATAGCTGAGCTGCACCCCGTGCTTGCTGTGCACCACATCAATCCCGAAGCGGGTGTCGGTCGCACTGCTGGCCCGTTGATGGGCGTCGGTGAACTGGCCGGTGGTGGTGTCCAGCAGCCCGCCCATGGAGGTGGTGAAGCGGTTGGCCTGGTCGTACAGGTACCAGAAGTCGTCATATTGCCGTAAGCCCTGCACCCCGTCGTGATAGTAGGCGCGGGCCCGGCGGCGGTTGCCGACGGCGTCGTATTCATAGTCCAGTTCGAACGCCAGCTGGTCCTTCACCTGCGCCAGTCGGCCCAGTTCGTCGTAGCGCAGTTCGGCACGCTGGCTGAAGCTGTTTTTCTTTTCGGCACCGCTGGCTTCAATGCCACCATAGTATTCCCCGGTCCGCAGGCCCGAGTTGTCATAGCTGTACCAGGCACCGGTCAGGTTGGTCCAGTCCCGCGCCACCTGCAGGTAACCGTTGGCGTAGTAGTCATAGCTGAGGTGCTGCTTGCCATTATGGTCGTAACCACTGCCCTGTTGGCTGGTCAGCCAACCCGCATGGTTATACCCATAGTCGAATTGGCGGTTTTCCAGATCACGCCGCCGGACACTGCGCTCGAAGTAGTCGGTCCATTCCACGCTGCTGCGGCCGTTGGCGTGGTGGGTGGTCTTGCGGTAGCCGCCGTAATCCTTGCCACCGGCGCCCTGGATGTGGTCGCCATCTGCGGCCCCGCCGGCGTTGATCAGCTCATACTGATAGCGGGTGTCCGTGCCACCGGCGCTGACGGTGCGGATCACGCGGCCCAGGCTGTCGTAATCGGTTTTTTCCCGCTCATTGAGGGCATTGGCGCGGCTGATGCGGCGGCCCAGCCCGTCAAAGGTGTAACGGTCGGTCAGCCAGCCCACATTGACCGGGGTGCCAAGCTCCGACCAGCGCACCACCCCCTGGCCGTTGAAGCCGCGCTGCTGTTGTTGCACCAGCCGCCCGGCGCCGTCGTACACATAGCCGGTGTGGTTGAAGACCTCCACCCAGGTCTCGACCCCGTTCACCACGTGTTGGTCTTGCCGCACCCGCGCCATGCGCAGCACGCTGTCGCCAAAGGCGTTGTAGTCCATGCGCTGCAGGCCGCCGGCGCCATCCCAGCTGGTCAGCACTTTCAGTTGCTGGGCGGTCGAGCCGGCCAGTACTTGCTGGGTCTGGGCGTGGCCGTTGGCATCCAGCTGGCTCACCAGTCGCCCGGCCAGGTCATAGCCGTAGCGGGTTTCCGGCTTGATGCGCTGGCGGAAGCTGTTCGCCAGCGTCACGTCCGTTTCCGGGTCGGTCTTGCGGATCAGTTGGCCCAAGGCGTTGTATTCGAAGCGGGTGGTGAGCGCGGCATCGTTGACGGCGGTGGCGGTGCCATGCAGTGCAATCATCTGGGCCGCCCGTTCCCGGACCCGGTCATCGATCTCCGCGGCCACTTGCCCGAAGGCGTTGTAGCTGAGCTGTTTGCGAACCTGGACGGATCCGCGGTCATAGATGATCCTGGTTTCCTGCAGCAGTTCGTATTGATTCGGATTGGTCAGCGGATTGCCCAGTTCATCGGTTCTACCGTGCAGTTTCAACACCCCATCCAGCCGGATCAGTTCGCCCAGTTTGTTGCGCAGGGGCTGGCCGGCGGCGTCGTACATCACCAGTTTGATCTGGTAGGACTTAGTGCCTTGCAGCGGTGCGAACTGGCTGGCATCCCAGCGGAAGGTGGCATACTGCTTCTCCGGGTCGTAACCGCCAGCCAGATCGGTTTTGAGGAGCCGGGTCGCGCCGTCGTACAGTTCGACACTGACCCGCGCTGCCTGGCTACCGCGCGGCCCACGCAGGTTGACCAGGGTGGGCTTGTTGGCCTGCTGGGCGGTGATGGTGACCTCCCCCCTGGCGGTGACGTTGAAGCCGCCCTGGCCATGGAAGGCCGGCTGATTGGCGCTGTCGAAGGCATCGAAGCGATAGTCGAATGCCTGGGTGCCGGCGGCGGGCACCAGCTGGGCCATACGGGTTTCGTCCAGCACCGGCGGCAGCGGGTACGGTTGCCCGGCCGGTACGGCAAACGGCGGGTTGGCCCCATAGTGCAGCACCGTCGCCTTCCCCCAGTCGGTTTCGCCACGCGGTTTGACGGTCAGCACAAACCGGGCGGCCTGGGCGGTCTGGTCAAAGCGGATGAAGGCGGGTTTGCGCTCCGCCTGGAAGGTGGCCGACACCTCGCCGTTGGCGGCAATGCTCACCTGCGCCGTGCCGGCGCCGACGCGGGCGGCGTTGAAAGAAAAGGCTTCATAGCTGATCGTCAGCGCACGCGGGCTGCCCGTCTGCCACGCCGATACGTCCCACTTCACGGTGCCGGTGACATCGGCATGCAGGTTGACGGTGCTGAGCAGCTGGCCGTTTTCCATCACCTTCAGGACCACCCGGGCGGTCTCCGCAATGGTGATCGGCACCAACGGCTTCTTGGTGATGGATCGCCAGTTGGCAAGGCTGGATGTGCCATCGGCGTTGACCGTGAGGTCCGCGTCGAAGCCGCCATCCGGCGAGGTGTAGCTCAGCTTGCCGTTGCCCGCGGCCAGCCCGGCGATCGAGAGCACCACATACTCGCCGTCGCGCGGGACCCCGCTGGCCGGGTAAGCCAGCTTGGCCCCGTTGCTGCCGGTCAGGGTGAAGGTGCCGGTCAGCGCCGTGGTACTGGGCAGGCGCAGCTTGATTTCCCGGCGGTAGCCGTTGCCGGCCATGTTGATCGCACTGCTGGGGGCAAACGGGTTCAAGTCGGTGACCGACAAGGCATCGACCGGATGGCCGCCCGGTGTGTGACTGGCGGTCAAGGAGATCTGTCGAATGCGGCCGACCAGTAATTCGCGTTGAATATTGATCCCGGGCGGCACCTTCACAAAGCTGCTATCCCGCAGCACGAACACGCCGTTGCTGTCCGCCACCCCCTCAAACTGCAGGTTCACATCGCGATGGACCACCCCCGACACCTTGGCATGGGGGGTGACATTGAAGCGCGCGATCTCGGCTGAACGGGTCGCCCGTTGCAGCCAGGTGGCCCCGCCGGTCAACTGGTCTGCCGCCTGCGGCCAGCCCTGCCACAGGCTGCCATCCGCCAGTTCCACCAGCAGTTTGCTGGCCGTGGCCGGCACCACCAGCATGTTGTTGGATTCGAGCGTGCCCCAGTTCTGCACCCCCGCATCCAGCCAGGGGCCTGCGTCGGTGGTCCGGTAATAAGCCCGCACCACGCCAGCCTGGCCCGCTTTCATGTTCAACAGCACAACGCGCGTGTCCGGCACACCGTTGGCGTGGAAATAGGCCAGCCCGGCCGCGCCGGCATGACCCACCGTCTTCACCCCCACGATCTGCTTGGGCGTCGGCCCTGCCCCGTCCGTGACATTGACATGCAAGCCGTTGACCGTGTTGCCACTCTTGACCACCAGCAGGTAGGAGCCGTTGACCTGGAGGTTCAGTTGTTGCGCATTCAGTTCATATAAGCCCTCGATCTGCGTAGTCCCCCCGGTCGTCCTGGCGGGCGTCAGGCTGATGGGATGCCCCCCGCCAAACACCGACACGATCGGGGGTTGTCCGGATGACGAACCCAGGGCATTCGCCAGGATGAAGCTTTGCGCGCGCCGCAGCGGCTGCTGAGCGAACACCTCCGTGCCATATCGTTCCTCATGCGCATCTTCGCTGCCACTGACCCGGTAAGCCGCCCTGACACTGATTGCGTGAATATCGAGGGCAGTCGTACTGCCGGTCGTGGGCGTCCAGCGCAAGGTGTGGACATTGGTGGTGTAAACCATTGGCGCATCATCTCTGCTCCGGGTTCGGGTGAGGCTGTTGTCCACCCGTGGCTGGATGGCGATCGCCACCCCGTCCGGCTTGTACACCTGCTCAGAGAGCAGTTCACCCTGCTGACCTTTGATGCAATACAGGCCAGGTGGCAGGTGCGCCGGCACCGTCCACGCCCCATTGAGTAACGTGGTTTTATCCCGACCGCCTGACGTGGTCGTGGTGGCGACACTCACCCCATCAAAACTGACAACACGCACCTCCGAACTGGCCGTGCCAGCGGTGGTGTCGATACCCGCTAGCACCGGGTGAACCGTCGCCGTCCGATTGTCAAATTTCGCGCCAGCGAGAAAGTCCCCATTGCCCACTGCCTGGCCGTAACTGCCCTGCCCGCCCTTGACCGGCACCGGTGTCAACCCACCGCCCTTATCCACCTGGATATCGCCCTGTGGCTCACCGAGCTGGCTGCCATACAGCAGCCCGACATCACTCGCCGTCTTCAGCGCATCCATGCGCGGGTCGATGGTCTCGATCAGCTGGTTGCGCCGGTCGTAACGGCTGATGTGGTAAACCACGTCATTGCGGTTGGCGATCTGCGATTCGCTGCTCACCAGCGACAGATCATTGCCAGAGGATTTCATCTCACGGGTGGTGTTGCCGTTCTGGTCGTACAGGAACAGTTGCGTCACCCCACCCTGGCTATTGCTCTTCCAGATCTTGCCAACCTGGTTATAGGCAATGTTCTCCTGCCACAGGTTGTTATCCCCCAAGCCCTTGGCATTGATCTGGCCATACAGGTTGTAACTGAAGCGGCGCACTTCACCGGTGCCGCGGTCCAGTTGCCGTTTGACGCGACCCAACGGGTCGTTCTGGTACTCGGTGATCAGCTGGCTGCGGTTGCCATCGGCATCCTGCACATCCACCAGCGTCTTGCGGCTGACGAAGCCCAAGGCGTCGTAGTCATAGCGTTCGGTGGTACGGTCGGTGCCCTGCATCTCCACCAGCCGATCACTTTGGTAGCGATAGCTCACCACCCGGTCTGGCTGACCCTGCACGAGGCCGCGCTGGATCAATTGGCTGACATGACCCAAGCCATCATAGGTGGTGTCGGTCTGCGGGCGGATAGTCTGGCCGGCTGACTGATAGCCCGGCGCCAGGCGACTGCGTTCGCGGCCCCATTGGTCGAGGACGAGGTCGGTGGTCTCCCACACCTCACCCTGAGCACTGGTCGAGGTCAGCTGGCTGATCTGTTTGACGTTACCCAAGCCATCGTAGTCGTAGCGAGTAATGGCATCGGCCAAGGCACCGCGGCCACTGCCCGGAGTCAGCGTGCTGGCGCCGGTGTTGCTGTCCACAATCCGGTCAAACTCGACGCCACGGATGCGCACTTCCTTGACCCGGCCCAGTCGGTCCAGCGTGGTGACGGTGACGCGGTCGTTGACCGGATCGCCTTCGCGGGTCGCCAGAATCTCGGCCGCAGTCTTGCCGGCGACCGAGGTGGGGTATTTCTTGGCATAGCGGGTCTCCAGCCGGCGCAGGCTGTCCGGGCCATCGCTGGTGTCGCGGTAATGGTGGTCCCACACCGTCAGGTAGTTTTCCCGGTCCACCGACAGCACCTTGCGGCCCACCTTGTCATACCAGTGGTAGGCGCTGTTACCGCGCGCATCGATTTCTTCAATGACATTGCCGACGGCGTCGTACACCACCCGGGTACTGATGGCGCCTTGTTTGATCTGTGCATCAATACCCGCAGTGGGATCAAAATAGGTCACCCCTTCGATGATCGTCTCCAGCTTACGGCCCAAGGCGTCATACTTGAAGTACTGCACATGATCCTCTTCCGAGGCGGGAACGGCAGGCGGTAGACCACCTATTTTCCGCTCCGTCGGCTGGACGGGGGTGGCGTAGGCACTTTCGCGAATGACTTGACCGGCTGGGTTGTAATCCCACTTGATCACGGCCCATACCGGGTCATGCTGGGCAATCTTGTTGCCGACCGCGTCATACCAGAACTGGGTACTCACGCCACCGGTAACCTGACCATTGACCCAATTGCCACCCTTGATCTGTTCAATCACCCGGCCGGCTGCGTCATAGCGGCTGAACTCGACTGGGGTGATGGTGGGGGTCTGCAGGGCGCTAGCATCAAATGCCGTGTACGCCTGACCGATCTTGTGCGTCAGCCGGCCGACTGCGTCGTAGCGGTAGTCGGTGATGCGTTGCTGTTCGGCGATGCCGTAGGCTTCGATGCTGCGGGTACGGTTGCCCAGGCTGTCGTATTGGTAGACATTGACCACATCGACATTCTGCCCGGCGGGACCTTGCGCCCGGGCCGCCAGCGTTTCCTGGGTCAGCCGGCCCAGGCGGTCGTATTGGTTGCGGGTGACCCCACCCGCCCGGTTGATCACTTGGCTGGCTTGACCGAACGCATCCAGCGCATGTTGGCCTTGTGTATCCAGCGCGCCTTCGTAACGACCGTCCGCATCCAGCGTGCCCAGCTTGCGGCCGAGGCGGTCCAGTTCGGTGGTCT
>NZ_SCOH01000078.1 GCF_005503445.1 Chitinivorax sp. B
TGTGCGGAGTGTGTCCAATAAGTTGTCAAACCGCATGGAATATTACCAAGGTGCAAATATGATTTTAAATATTGCAAATGGCAATGTGACATGCAAGATCATTTATACATCAGCAAATTGTGATGGTCATTCTGGCTGTGTTAGCTGGGTGAAGTGACAGGCTGATTGAATAATCTGGTTCGGATATATAAAGTACGGATACCGCAAGGCATAAGCGAAATATGCCTCACGGCGGTGCGGAAGTGATTCAGTGTTAGCAAGCTGTATCGTTGGCCGGTGTCCACAACGTTGGGGTGGTTGCAGGGTTCCAATTGGCGCCAATATGGGCAGTATGGGTAACCAATGCCCGGTAATGTTTGCCATCAAAGCTCACAACCATGCCTGTGGTGTAGGTAGTCTCCTCTGCCCATATGGCACAAGCCGGTGTTGGTACGGGCGTTGGTGTCGGATTTTGGATACCGCAACTGCTGATGCGTTTCCAGACGCCCCATTCGCCGGATTGGGCCGGGTTGTCACCCTGTGTCCACCATTTGGCTTCATAGATGACCCCGTTGTATGACACGCGTTGCCCACCGGTATACACCTTGTTGGCTTGCCAAGCGGTTTCGTTGCAACTTGGTGTTGGGGTAGGAGTGGGCGTGGGTGTTGGAGTACCGACTGCGCCGCCTACCACATCCCAGATGGTTTTCATCAGTGAGGTATCGTCGTTGGTATCCTGTGAGATTTCCCAGAACATGATGCCCCCTGCTTCTTGCAATGCCAACTGCGATTTCGCGCGGATGGTGGGTTGGCCGTTGTAATCCAAGCCACCAGCATCATCACGTTGTGCCGCCCAGGCACCATAACGGGCAATGATGTCACGATAAGCTACCCAGTTGGTGTGGGAATAGAACGGGACGCCCAGTACCGCTTTATCTTTGGGCAAGCCTTCATTGTTCTTCCAGGCGCGTAAGGCATCTTGTGCGGCAGCATAAGTGGAATGGGGCGTGCCCAGGTCGTAAACCATCAGGTTCAGGAAATCGACACTGGCGATGACGGTGCTGTTGATGCTGCCGGGCCAGTCGCTGGCGGTGACAGCGGCGGTGAGCAATTTGCCACGTGTATGCAGTTGGTTGCCCAACTCCTGCATCAATTGAGTGTAACCAGCAACTTCGCCGCCATCTGGATACTCCCAATCGATATCGACGCCATCCAACTGGTATTGCGAAACGAAATTCAACAGGTTCTGCACAAAGCGGCTGCGTGCTCCGCTATCAGCGGCAATGGCCCGGAAGGCAGAATCGTCGCCATTGTTCCATCCACCCACGGCGATCAGTACTTTCACCCCATTGGCGTGTGCTTTCTGGACCAGGGTTTGCAGCCGGCCGGGGCCGCCTTCCAATGCTTGCAGATCACCAGTGGGTGTCGGTAATGCAAAGGAGTAGTTGATGTGTGTGACCTTTTTGTAGTCGATGGTGTTCACATCACCTTGCCAGGTCGGGAAGTAACCGACCACCTTGAAGCCAGCCCATACGCTGCTGGCGGACAATGCTGTGGTGATGGCCATGGCAATCAGACCGGACTTGAATACACGAGAGACAGGTTTGGACTTCATGTAAACGTTTCCTTTCGTTGAGCTGCCACGACGGCCCAGTCAACACAGCCGACAGGATGTTACGAGCACGCTGGTATGATGTGCTTGTTCACCATGATGCGTTGGTGATCCTGCCGAAGATTGATCAGCCTGAGTGGGCGGTTACAGTTGGTGGTACGTCGAATAGAAACTGGCGTAGTCGTTATCAGGTTGGAAATTGATGAACGACATGGTCACGCTGGGTTCCAGCCCTTCTACGTAATGCCAGCAGCCAACGGGCAGGAACAGGATTTCACCTGGTGACAGTGTGCATTCCAGCACTTGTGCGTGACGCATTTGCGGGAAGCGCGCGTAGTCGATTGCGCCGCCGTCTACTTCGGTGAAACAGTGCAGATGGTTATACATGTTGGCGACTTCACAGGCCGGTACCAGCAGTACACGCTTGCTGCCCATCACTTGTGCCATGAAGTTGTTGGTCAAATCGTGGTGGAAGGGGGTCAGGGTGCCGGCTGGGCCAAACCAGAAGAAGCCATCATCTGGTGATTGGGTATTGAGGTATTCTGGGATGACACGGATGTCCGCCCATAGGTCCCGCAATGCTGTCTTGTTCTGCGAGCTGTTGTTGGCAGTCATGTAGAAGTCGTTGGTCTTACCAGCGCCTTCGACCATATTGACGTAGTCGGCAAACCGCATTGGTTGTTTGTGTTGCGTGCAGTTGATTTCGTACTGTGCATCCTGATTGCGGCCGGTTTGCACCTCTACTTCACGGTCACCGAAATGCTGACGGAAGTAGTCGAAATTCCATTTTTGCATGGCAGGCCAATCTTCCATCATGCCAGTGATGATGACAGGCCGATTGGCAAAATAATACTGTTGGTAAAACTCATCCCGCGTCAGCTTGTGCCGGCGTTCGATCATATTGTTGCCAGGGCGCTGCTGATTCAATTTGCGATAGATGTCGAGCACCCATTCCCGCTTACGTAGCCGGTTTTGCAATCGCTCCAGGCTTTGCCGTGCGCCGGTCAGGTAAGGGCTTTCCATGGCGGCCATCACTTCCTGCTGTGCCATTTGCTGCGAATAGCCGTTGTTGACCAAGGTACCCACAACCGCTTCGGGTGGGATGTTCAACATCAGGTTTTCGGCTATCCAACGACGCCAGTCATCGCTCATCGAGAGTTTACTGCGCATGGCGTAGGCAACGTGTTGCATGGGTGATCTTCCTTTGTGGTCGCGGGCTATTTTTGTGTTGCTGACAAAAACCTTCTAATGATGTTGCCGATAACCAGCAACGTTTCGTCAGGTTTTGTTGATGGCACCTTAGTGTAGTGTTTCACTTTTCTTGAGACATAAAAGTGTGTCCTTCACGCCGACTCGTCGTTGCAAATCCTCGCCATAGCTCGCTATGGCTGTGGTTTGCGCCTCGATTCGTCGTGAAGTCCATCACTTTTATCAGTCGCAATCTACGTGAAACACTACACTAGTTATGCGGCCAGGTTGCGAAGGTTGTTCGAAACCCGGCCGTGTACCTGATCAGTCCGTCACGGTTTGTAGAGAAGGTGACGGATTAAATGCCCGCTTATGCTATCAGCATTTGCCGGGGCCAGCCAGTTCCCACAAGGTTGGCGATGCTGCTGGGTTCCAACCTGTCCCAACATAGGCGGTGTGGTTCACCAGAGCACGGTATTGCTTACCTTGGTAATTGACCAACGTGCCACTGCTGTAGGTTTTGCCTTCCGTCCATGTGGTGCAACCCGGGGTAGGTGTTGGCGTTGGGGTCGGAGTAGGTGTGGGTATTGGTGTCGGTGTCGGTGTTGTGGTACCGCAGTTACCTACACGTTTCCAAACACCCCATTCGCCAGACTGACTAGGATTTTCCCCTTTGGTCCACCACTTGGCTTCATACACACCGCCGTTGTATGACACACGCTGGCCACCGTTGTAAGCAGTACCGCTGTTCCAGGCTGCTGTAGTGCAACCAGGGGTGGGTGTTGGAGTCGGAGTCGGTGTTGGCGTAGGTGTCGGGGTGGGTGTTGGTGTAGGCGTTGGGGTCGGAGTGGGTGTAGGTGTCCCATTCACGCCCAATTCCGCTGCCAGTGTTTTCAGCAATGAAGTATTGCCTGCGCCTTTCACGTCACCAGACATGTCCCAGAACATTCCACCTGCCAAGCCCTTGGACTTGATGTAGTTGGTCTTGATCTTCAGCGATTGCTGGTCTTCGTAGCTGATCACAACGCCGGTGCTGGGGTTGTACATCCATGGTACTTGCGCCTCGGCATCCCAATGGCGCTTGAAGCCGTTGTTCAGTTTGTTCAGCAGATCCCAATAGTCATACACGCCGTTTTCCCATGTGCCTTGGGGCGGGTTGGCTGCAGTCGGCTGAAACAGGCCGTTGTTCTCGTTCTTGGTGGCAGTCCAGCCACGACCATAGAATGGGATACCGACAACCAGTTTGGTCGCAGGGGCGCCAGCTTTCAGCAGATTGTTGATGGCGGCATCAACGTTGTAATTGTCGCGCAAGGGTGCTGGGCTGGGGTCACGGCTGCTGCGGTACAGCGGGGCGTGGTGGTTACTGGTTTGTTCCCACCCACCGTGGAAGTCATAGGTCATGACGTTGACGAAGTCGACGGCTGCCATGAACTGCGGTACTTCCAGATTGGCAATTTTGTCGTGGCCTGCGCCCAGTGCCGCGGTCAATAGGTACTTCTTGCCGTCCTTGCCGCCTTGTGCATTCATTTCGGCGCGTAGCGCCTGCATCAGTAGGGTGTAGTTGTGCTTATCTTCAGGGCGGTTGCTGTTGTCAGGTAAGCCGCCGCCAACGGGGTATTCCCAGTCGATGTCGACACCATCAAAGCCATACTTGGCAGCAAATTCCACGCAGGATTTGGCAAAGGTCTTGCGGCCAGCGTCGGTGGCGGCGACATTCGAGAAGTGCTTGGACCATGTCCAGCCGCCAACCGAAATCAATGTTTTTAAATGTGGGTACTTCTGTTTCAGCTTATTCAATTGATTGAAGTTGCCACGGAACGGCTGGCTGCCATCCCAGGTATCGCCAGGGTAGGCTTTGTCGATATCGGCATAGGTGTCGCCCGAAATACATTTGCCATCGCTGGAGATGTTCACGAAGGCGTAGTTGATGTGAGTGAGCTTGTCTGCCGGAATGTCGGTCGGCTGGAAGTTGCGGCCATAAATTCCCCACTGGGTGAAATAACCAACGACCTTGTGATTGCCGGCAGGTGCGGCATAAGCGGTGGATACCGCCAGTGCGCATTGTGACAGGGTAGCGGCCACGGCAACGGCCTTGAGCATACGTTTCATGTGTTGCGGTCCTTTCCGTTTCGATCAAGTACCCCGGCCTAGACCGGGGTGGCCTATCGGCTGGTTGATTACTGCTTCATGGCCGGCAGGTTCGGCTGCTCGGCACGGGTGGCATAGGTATTGCCGCCAAAGCTCACGGTGTAATTGGATGGCCCTGAGATCGGCAGGTAGTACACGAAGCTGATATCGGTCGATTCGCCCGGTGCCAGCGTCTTCCAGCCCGGCAACTTGACGGATACGCGGTGGTAGTCACCTTTCAATCCGCCAATGTTGTTGCCGTTGTGGCCGCTTTGGATCACAGTCAGGCCATAGCCGGATTGGTCTTTGGCGTTGGCCGGTGCGCTGGTCGGCATATCGAACTGGAATTCGGTACCGCCAGGCAATGTCGCGTTGGAACGGTTGGTCACACGCAAAGTCGGGCTGATCGGGAAGTTGCTGTCACCCAGCGGGTAACCCAACAGTTCGAACCCAACGTCAATCGCCGATGCTGGCAGCGCCCGTGTGCTGCGTTTATTGGCATAAGGTGAGGTGTTGGCAAATGCGCTGGCAAAAGTGCTGGTCAATTTGTTGCCGATGAAGTATTCGCCTTTGCCCCCGTTGCGGCTTGGGTGCCAGTCATAGTCACCGGCCAGTTCCCAGAACATCACACCACCGATGCCATTGCTGGCGATCCACTGCGCTTTCTTCTGGACCGACTGCTCGTCTTCGGTCGATAGGAACACCTGCTTCTGAGGATTCCACAGCCAAGGCGCAACCAGGGTCGCATCGTAATAACGGGTGTAGGTGCCGTTCAGACGATCTTCCGGGTCACTGTCCGGGGTCAGGCCGTAGGCGCTGATATAGCTGCCAGCCAATCCTTTTTCCAGGTTCTTGGCGTGCCACATCGGGTTGGAACCGGCGCCCAATTCTCGACCCTGCTCGTCTTTGTCGTGCCAGATGTTGTCGATACCCCGCGCGCCATCACCACAACTGGTCAGGCCGGTTGGGCAGTTGCTACCCGCTGCGCGGCCCCACAGGCCATTGGTACCACCGGCAACATTCTTCCAGCCACGGGTGTAATACGGCACGCCGATGTTGATACGACCTGCCTGCATGGCGCCGCGGAAGTAGTGATAAGCCCAGTCGGTGTTCAGATAGCCGATGCCACCATATTGCGGGGTGTTATACACATTCCACTTGGCCAGCTCGGCGTCTTTGCCATCGTCGAACAGTGCGGCATTAGGGCCGACGAACTCGTTCCATGCACCATGCAGGTCATAGCTCATGATGTTGACGTAATCCAGATACTGCAGTGCCTGGAAATTTTCCATACCACGCAGCAGGTAGCCGGACGACGGTGAAGCGACGGTCAGCATGTAGTGTTTCTTGCTGGCTGCACCAGCGGCATCCAGTTTTTCACGCAGTGCCTTCATCAGTGCGACATAGCTGCGGTTCAGGCCGGCGCGGCGTGCGTTGGCGGTTGCCCAGTCGGCCGGATTGCCGGCGTCTTTCATGGAGGTTGGGTATTCATAGTCGATATCCACCCCATCAAAGCCATATTGCTTCAGGAAGGCCACGACGGAATCCGCAAAGGTATTGATGCCGGCCTGATTCACGCTGCCGTCGGCATGGGTGGTCATGGTGTAGAAGCCACCGCTGTCCACACGTTTGCCATCGGCACCGAAATAGCCACCAGTCTCGGCCCAGCCACCGACCGAAATCAATGTCTTCACATGGGGGTATTTCTTTTTGAACTTGTTCAGTTGGTTGAAGTGGCCTTTGTAGGGGAAGGCCGCATCCATCTCGGCGCCTGCAACGCCTTGCCAATCCATACCGGTGGCCGCGTTCTTCGCGTCGCCCGGTTTGCCGATGGAGATACGGTTGTTACCGTCCACATGGGCGAAGGCATAGTTGATATGGGTGATCTTGTCCCAGGGAATATCTTTGGCCAGATAAGCCGGGGCGCCATCTTTGCCGGTACGCCAGCCCGTGAAATAGCCAATGATGCGGCGCTTGGCCGCACCCATCTTTTCGCGGCCTTCGGTGTCATACACCGAGCAATAAGGCACATCGACACCTGGGGTGCGATACAGGCCTTCGGGCCGACAGCGTTCATTGCCACCTGGTGTGGGTGTTGGCGTGGGTGTATTGACCGGTTTCAGCTGGAAGGTCTGGTTTGCACTGCCGTTGCAGGTGTTTTGCATCAGCTGTGCGCCATCGGCTGTGCCGCTGACTTCCAGGCACAAATTGCTGTGTGCTGCACGGATGGCGACCTGATTGCCGTTCTTCTTGAACAGGAACTGCTGGTGTCTGCCGCCGTTGTAAGCCCACTGTGTCACAGGGGTGTTCGGCGTGGTTTTACGGCCGGTGACATCCAGGGCTTTACCGCTCAGCCCGTTGACGAGTCGATAGATGCCAGTACCGGTGGCACTGATGTCAAAGGCTTGTGCGGTACTGTTATTGCAGCTGGTTTGGGCCACTTTGGCACCATTGGCCGTGCCGGTAGCAACGACACATTTGCTGCTGCCCGCCACCACCAAGCTGAAACGTCCTTCTGCGATGACATCACCACCGGGCATGGGTGTGGGTGTTGGCGTAGGGGTTGGGGTGGGAACTGGCGTGGGAGTCGGCGTTGGCGTCGGAGTTGGCGTACCGCCGGAACTACCCAGGTCTTGCCACAGGGTGGCGGTGTCGGCCGGGTTCCAGTTGGCGCCTACATAGGCGGTATGGGTGACCAGGCAGCGATAATCATGCCCCTTGTAACTAACGACCGTACCCGCGTTGTAGGTATTGCCTTCCTGCCAGGCGGATGCCGCGACAGCGGATTGTTGGGTCGGACCGGCAGCATAGGCTGCGGTGACAGCCAGTGCGCATTGACTGACCATCGATACGATGGCCAGTGCACGCATGGTGGCTTTGAACGTCATACAAAGCTCCTGTTCATATATTGAATCGGTGCGGTACCAGTGAAAGTAGCGAGGAGATAGGGTGTGTTCCCTGTGCCTGAAAGCCGGCTTTAATCCGCGATTAGCATGCATTCTTGGCCTATGTGACATGCCATGTGAATACGTAAATTTACGTATCCACTTACATACCACTTATCATCTGCATGATTATTAAGAAGAAAAAATTATTTAAATGACATGCGCACAAGGCCATGCAAGTGATTGATCTGCTTGATTCAGAAAAAAACGGGGCGATAAACGCCCCGTTTAAGCTTGGCTTGAAGTGGGTTTATTTCAGCTTGATATCCCAGCCTTTTTCGACGCACTTCTCGTAATCGCCTGGAATCAGCGCGCTGTAAGCGGTCTGGTAGTTGACCAACATGCATTTGTATTCCTGGCCTGCGTGCCAATCCTTTTCCCAAGAGATCGACAGCGAACCGGCACCATTGCGGTCAAATGGTCGCTGAGTGGCGCAAGATAGTTGCTCGCCAGCGATGTTCACGCCGAACTCACGTGCGAATTCCTTGTAATAGGAAATACGATTGGCTGCTTGTGGCTTGTCCGTGCCCGAATTGCACTCGATACCACCATTGATGATCATGATGGTGGAAGCAAATGAATTGGTTGCACCATTCGCCTGGTCTGCTGCGTTCGGTTTCCAGGTGCCATCCAGTACGTGCAGCATGGAAGGTTTCGGTGGCTGCGGATAGACAAAGAAGAAGGTGGCGGAAGCCAAGTTCAACCATGTACTGGCGACCAGATCCGGCTCGTCCAGTAAGTTGCGGACGCTACCGAACATGATTTGCGAGAACGGGCCGTAGTTGAAGTTGTACGACAACTGTTTGGCGCCGCGGCCAAAGTACTTCTTCCAGCTACCATCCGGGTTTTTGCCGCATGGCCAGGTTTCCGAAATCCAGTCTTTGGCTGAGCATTCCGAATTGTAGCCGCAACCCGGACCGGTCTCGGTGCAACCGGATTCACGCAGGTAAACCAAGCCCTGACGCCATTGTGGAACGGGATCGTTCGGTACGTGGCCGCCGGTTTCCTGTGCAAAGTGGGCGAACATGGTGGCCAACGAGCGGGCACAAATGGCATCGGCATTCCGGCCATCGCTGTAATCGCCACACACCGCCGGGAACTTGGCTACTGCCTGCAGGAAACGGGTATAGCTGTAAGTGCTTTCACGCTGCGGGAACAGGAAGTCCCACTTGCTGGCAGCCAGCAGACGCTCCACACGCTTCACGTTGGATGGGTTGCTGGCTTTGCCCGGCGCCACTGCATTGACGACCTCGTTGGATGCAGTCTGGATGGATGCCTTGATGGTACGGAACAGCGCGTTATTGGTGAGCTCCGCTTCTGTTGCCCGGGCTTGTTCGCGGGTGGGTACGCCGGGTGCCGGAGTCGGTGTTGGGGTTGGTGTGGGTGTAGGTGTCGGTGTTGGAG